>JBMOHO010000038.1:0-17454 GCA_049317805.1 Saprospiraceae bacterium | reverse complement strand
CGAAAACGGACTGATCCGCATCGGAGCGGAGGTGAGCGAAGGCGATATCCTGATCGGCAAAATCACGCCAAAAGGTGAAACAGACCCGACACCGGAGGAAAAACTGCTGCGCGCCATCTTTGGTGACAAAGCAGGCGACGTAAAAGACGCCTCCCTCAAGGTGCCGCCAAGCATCAGCGGTGTGGTGATCGACAAGCAGCTTTTTGCCCGCGCCAAGAAAGATAAAGTGCAAAAAGAACAGGAAAAACTCCTGCTCGATAAATTGGACGACGAACACGCAGTGGCCATCAACAAACTGCGCACCACGCTCATCGACAAACTGCAAACCCTGGTGAAAGACAAAATCACCAACGGCATCCGAAGCATCTATGGCGAAGAAATGGTGCCCAAAGGCACTAAACTGACCATTCAGGTGCTGCGCGAGCAGATCGATTACGGTCAGGTGGATTATGCCAACTGGACGCCCGACGTGCACGCCAACAAACTCATTGCCCGCTTGCTGCACAATTTTAGCATTAAGGTCAATGAAGAAGTTGGTCGTTACAAACGCGAAAAATTCAACGTCAGCATCGGTGACGAACTCCCCGCAGGTGTGTTGAAATTGGCCAAAGTGTATTTAGCCAAAAAACGCAAGCTGAAAGTGGGCGACAAACTCGCCGGACGCCACGGAAACAAAGGTATCGTTAGCCGCATTGTGCGCATTGAAGACATGCCGTTCCTCGAAGATGGTACGCCCGTCGACGTGGTGCTTAACCCGCTTGGTGTGCCTTCTCGTATGAACCTTGGCCAGATTTTCGAGACCGTACTCGGGTGGGCTGGTGAAAAACTCGGACTCAAGTTTGCCACACCGATTTTCGACGGTGCCAAAACGGACGAAATTGAGGACTACATCCAGCGGGCGGGTTTGCCCAGCCTCGGACAGACGTTCCTCAGCGACGGCGAAACGGGCGATCGTTTCCACCAAAAGGCCACTGTTGGTTTGATTTACATCATCAAACTCAGCCACATGGTCGACGACAAGATGCACGCCCGTTCCATTGGCCCGTACTCGCTCATCACCCAGCAACCATTGGGCGGTAAAGCACAGTTTGGTGGACAGCGTTTCGGGGAAATGGAAGTGTGGGCCCTTGAGGCTTATGGCGCTTCCAACATCCTGCAGGAGCTGTTGACCGTGAAGTCTGACGATATACAGGGCCGCGCCAAAGCGTACGAAGCCATTGTTAAGGGCGACAACCTGCCCGAGCCCAACATTCCGGAGTCGTTCAACGTACTTCTCCATGAGCTCCGCGGTTTGGCCCTCGACGTAAAGTTTGAAAGCGAAGATTAAGATGCTGCAAATTGATGCAAACGACCGTCGGTATTTGTCCGGAGAAGATTTCTCCACCATTTACCAGTTCGGCATCAAAGGTGATTCACGCCCCCAAACGCGATTGGAATGGCTTGTTCCGCTCATTACCGGCAAACGCGTCATTCATTTTGGTTGCGTGGATCACCTGCCCATCATCGAAGATCGCCGAAAGAAAAACCTTTGGCTCCACGACATACTGGCCAGGCATTGCAGCGAACTGGTCGGGATTGACATCAACGAAGCCGGCATCAACTACATGCATACCGCCGGTTTTGAAGCTTATCAGGCCGATGTAGTACACGACCCGACTCCGGAAGCAGTGCTCAACCGCCGCTGGGATTATTTGGTGGCTGGTGAAGTGCTCGAACACATTGACGATCCGGTGGCTTTTTTGACCGCCATTCGGGAAAAATATGGTCCGGTAACGGAAAAGATCATCATCACGGTGCCCAATGCGCTGAGTTATACGAACCTGCGTTTTGCGTTGCGCAATACAGAAATGATCAATTCTGACCATCGGTATTGGTTTAGCCCTTTTACCCTGCTGAAAGTAGCCGGGCAGGCGGGCATCCGACCGGAAGCGTACGATTTGTGTGTAGATGAACACGCATCGCCGTTTTCCCTGAAATATTACCTGCAAAACCGCCCATTGCTGCGCAACAGGGTGGTGTTGTTGGGACAATTGAACGCCTGAGGCATGCAAGCAGTCATTGCGACCTGGATTTATTTAGACAGCGCCGAAGAAAGCTCTGCGTACCCACAGGTGGGTTCCCGCTCGCACTTGCCGGTCTTTCAGATGGTCTATTGGCAGTGTGTGGCTGTTTTTTATGCACTCAGTGTGCGACATAATCCAGACGCCCGTCACTTGTTGTTTACCAACCAAACACCTGAACAACTTCCGGTGCAGGATGGGTTCAACTGGCCGGAGCACCTGGCAAAATTGAATGTAGAAGTGGTCACGCTTCCGTTAACCTGGCAAACACCGCCTGGTTATTTTGGCAGGTGGCGAAACCAGTTTTATATATTTGACATCTTACAGTTCTTTGAAAAGCAGGTTTACAACGACAACACTCCGCTACTGGTGTTTGATTCCGATTGCCTCATCAACCGTCCGCTCGAACCCCTTTTCGAGGCGGTTCGCCAACATGGTTTGATGACGCTTCGCATCCCTTACCAAGCGGAAGACAACATCAACGGCATTACGCTAAGCGACATGCGTCAATTGTACACAGAGCTTAGTGGCGATGATCCAGGCGTTGATCCAACGTATTTTGGCGGAGAAGTGTTTGCAGCTACTCCCGCCACTGTGCGACAGATCAATGCCTTGGCACCAGCGGTGTGGGACGATATGATGCAACGGCATCGTACCGAACGGCCCAAATTCAACGAGGAAGCCCATTTTTTGAGCTATTGCTACCATCAAATCGGGCATTTTGGCGACATGTCGCCTTTTCTAAAGCGCATTTGGACTGCTTTCCACTATGAGAACGTTGTGGCGTCTGACGTAAACCTACCTATATGGCATTTGCCTTCGGAAAAGACCGGCGGCATTGCCTTGCTGTTTATAAGGTTGCGCCAAGGGAAACCCTTGCCAGCCGATCCTGTGACATTAGGCGGTTTGGTAGGTGTTCCAAAGCGAACAGCCTATTTAAACTGGAAACATTTTTTGAAATACACGGCCTTGTACCGTTGGTTCACCAAGTTAAAATTGCAAACCTCGCGATATGCCTTTTAAAAAGAAGAGCAACAAAACCGACCAGGCTTTCGACAGCATCACCATTACGATCTCCAGTCCCGATGAAATTCTGGAGCGGAGCTATGGTGAAGTGCTGAAGCCTGAAACGATCAACTACCGCTCGTATAAACCCGAGCGCGATGGTCTGTTCTGCGAACGCATTTTTGGTCCGGTGAAGGACTATGAATGCTACTGCGGCAAGTACAAGCGCATTCGCTATAAAGGGATTGTGTGCGACCGCTGCGGCGTGGAAGTGACCGAGAAAAAAGTTCGCCGCGAACGCATGGGCCACATCAAGCTGGTGGTACCCGTGGTGCACATTTGGTTTTTCAAAAGCCTGCCCAATAAAATTGCGTACCTGCTCGGCACAGCGTCCAAAAAATTAGAGGCCATCATTTACTATGAGCGCTATGTGGTGATCAAACCCGGCGTGAAAGCAGAAGAAGGGTTCTCGCGCATGGACTTGCTGACGGAGGAAGAGTACCTGGAAATCCTCGAGCACCTGCCCAAGGAGAACCAGACCTTGGAAGACGGGCACCCCGACAAGTTTGTCGCCAAAATGGGTGCCGAAGCAATTTTTGACTTGTTGTCTACCCTCAACCTCGATGACCTCTCGGCGCACTTGCGCAACGAGGCACATCAAGAGTCGAGCATGCAGAAAAAGGCCGACGCGCTTAAACGCCTCCGCGTTGTGGAAGCTTTCCGCCAGGGACTTGAAACGGCAAACCAGCGTCCGGAATGGACTGTTATTCAATATCTACCCGTTGTACCACCCGAACTGCGCCCATTGGTGCCTTTGGATGGTGGTCGTTTTGCGTCATCTGACCTGAACGACTTGTACCGGCGTGTGATCATCCGCAACAACCGCCTCAAACGCCTCCTCGAAATCAAGGCGCCGGAAGTGATCTTGCGAAATGAAAAACGCATGTTGCAGGAAGCGGTGGACTCTCTGTTTGACAACTCGCGCAAATCCAATGCCGTAAAAGCGGAAGGTGGCCGTGCGTTGAAGTCACTCTCCGACATCCTTAAAGGCAAGCAAGGCCGTTTCCGCCAAAACCTGTTGGGTAAACGGGTGGACTATTCCGGCCGTTCGGTTATTGTGGTTGGGCCTACCCAGCAATTGCACGAGTGTGGTTTGCCCAAAGCCATGGCTGCCGAATTGTTCAAGCCGTTCATCATCCGCAAGCTCATCGAGCGCGGCATTGTAAAGACGGTCAAATCGGCTAAAAAATTAGTAGACCGCAAGGACCAGGTCATCTGGGAAATTCTGGAAAACATCCTGCGCGGGCATCCTGTATTGTTGAACCGGGCACCAACGCTGCACCGACTGTCGATTCAGGCGTTCCAACCCCGTATGATTGAGGGCAAGGCAATTCAGTTGCACCCGTTGGTTTGTACGGCTTTTAACGCTGACTTTGACGGTGACCAGATGGCGGTGCACGTGCCTTTGAGCCATGCTGCTATCCTGGAAGCCCAGGTGCTCATGCTCTCGAGCCACAACATGCTCAACCCACAGGACGGCTCACCAATTACCCTGCCTTCACAGGATATGGTACTTGGGTTGTACTACCTGACCAAAGAACGGAAATCCATTCCCGAGAATCCGGTTCGTGGAGAAGGTCGTCGTTTCTACTCGGCAGAAGAAGTGATCATTGCCCACAACGAAAAGCAATTGGATCTCCACGCATCCATCGAATGCCGGGCCCGGATAGAAGAAGACGGACAAATGGTGTTTAAGCGCATTAAAACCACCGTTGGTCGTGTGTTATTCAACCAGGCAGTACCGGAACGCGTGCCGTTTATCAACGACCTGCTCACCAAGCGCAACCTGAAGGTAATCATCGGTGAAATCATCAACCGTACCGATTTCAAGACGACGGCAGAATTCCTCGACGGCATCAAAGAAATGGGTTTCGGCTGGGCTTTCCGCGCGGGTTTGTCGTTCAACCTCGGTGATTTGATCATCCCCGAAATGAAAAAGACGGCCCTGGATGCAGCACAAGTAGAGGTAGACGAGGTTTGGGACAACTACAACATGGGTCTGATCACTTACAACGAACGATACAACCAGATCATTGATAAGTGGACATATGCCGACAACCGGATTACGGACAAACTCATGCAGGAATTAAGCACCCACAAACAGGGCTTCAATTCCGTGTACATGATGCTTGATTCGGGTGCGCGTGGCTCCAAGCAGCAAATCAAACAGCTTTGCGGACTCCGTGGCCTGATGGCCAAGCCCCGTAAATCGGGCGACTCTGGCGGTGCCATCATTGAAAACCCGATCTTGTCCAACTTCCTTGAGGGCCTTTCGGTTCAGGAATACTTCATCTCTACGCACGGTGCCCGTAAAGGTCTCGCCGATACGGCTCTTAAAACAGCCGATGCCGGTTACTTGACACGCCGTTTGGTGGACGTTGCGCAAGACGTGGTTATTCGTGAGGTAGATTGCAATACCCTTCGGGGCATTGATACCTCCGCTTTGCGCGAAGGCGACAAGATCATCCAGGGGTTAAAAGACCGCATCAAGGGCCGTTACAGCCTGCACAACATCTTTAACCCCCTCACGGAAGAGTTGCTGGTAGGTGCCAGTGAATTTATCACTGACAACATTGCCAAAGCAATCGAAGACGCCGAAGTGGAAACCGTAACCATCCGTTCTGTGATGACTTGCGAGAGCCGACACGGCATCTGCGCCAAATGCTACGGTAAAAACCTCGCTACCGGACGCATCGCCGAAATGGGCGACGCGGTGGGCATCATTGCAGCACAGTCTATCGGCGAACCAGGTACACAGCTTACCCTGCGTACCTTCCACACCGGTGGTACCGCCATGATTGGTCAAACAGAGAACGACATCACCGCCCGTTATCCTGGTCGCCTGGAGTTTGACTCCATCCGTACCGTTGAAAGCGTAACCGAAGACGGCAGGAAACTGCAAGTGGTGGTTTCACGTACCGGTGAAATCCGCAGTGTGGACTCCAAAACGGGTCGTGTTTATTCGAACAACCATATTCCTTACGGCGCTATTTTGTATGTCGTCGACGGTCAGGAGGTGGATAAAGGAGAGAAACTTTGCGAATGGGATGCCTTTAACGCCCTCATCGTCAGTGACTTCTCGGGCATCGTGCGGTACAACAACCTTGAGGAAGGCGTTACATTCCGCATGGAGCGCGACGACCAGACCGGTTTTGCCGAAAAGGTGGTGATTGAAAGCAAGAACAAGCGGAAGATCCCGACCATCTCCGTAATAGACGCGAAAACGGGCGAGGAACTGAAAAACTATTCGCTGCCTGTGAACGCTTACATTCAGGTGGAAGACAATGATGCGGTGAAACCAGGTGAGCAATTGGTGAAGATTCCGCGTAAGATGGGTAAGATTGCCGACATCACGGGTGGTCTGCCACGTGTTACCGAGCTTTTCGAAGCGCGTAACCCGTCAAACCCGGCCATTGTGGCCGAAATAGACGGCATCATCACTTTTGGTGCCATCAAACGCGGCAACCGCGAATGCATCATTGAAGCCCGCGACGGCCAGAAACGCAAGTACCTGATTCCGCTCACCAAGCACGTCCTTATGCAGGATGGTGACTATGTGCGCTCGGGTACTGCCTTGACAGAAGGTGTGATTGCGGTAAAAGACATCCTGCAAATTGCCGGACCATTTGCCGCCTCTCAATACTTAGTCAACGGCGTACAGGAAGTATACCGCAGCCAGGGCATCAACATCAACGACAAGCACATCGAAGTGATCGTACGCCAAATGCTGCGCCGCCTTGAGATTGTCGACCCGGGCGATACGCACTTCCTCGAAGGTGAGCCGGTAGAACGCAACGAGTTCATTGACTACAACGACTGGATCTTCGACAAGAAATTTGTGACCGATCCGGGCGATAGCAGCAAACTGAAAGCCGGTTCGCTGGTCACTTTGCGCCAAATCCGGGAGGAAAACTCCTTCCTGAAACGCAACGACCACAAGCTGGTGGAATTCCGCGACGCCATGGCTGGCACAGCCATTTCCATGCTGCTCGGCATCACCAAGGCTTCATTGGGTACAGAGTCGTGGATTTCAGCTGCATCGTTCCAGGAAACCACCAAAGTGCTCAGTCAGGCCGCCATTGCAGCCAAGAAAGATCACTTGATGGGCTTGAAGGAGAACGTCATCGTGGGCAAACGCATCCCGGCGGGTACGGGCATGCGCCGCTTCGACCGCCTTCAGGTGACCGGCTCTGGCCGTCCGTTCCGCGATATTCCGCGGGAGGAAGAGGTGTACGACGAAGTATAGGGATTTGGGATTTCGGATTTGGGATTTTTGATTTCGGATTTGGATTTGACTTGAATATGGAGGTCACCCTGGGTTTTCAGGGTGACCTCTTTTTTTACTGCGGCAAAGTGGAGCCTTGAAATGCTTTTTCCAAAGCCGCCACATCCATTTTGGTCATTTGAAACATGGCCTGCATGACCCTTCCGGCTTTCTCGCGGTCTTCGTCTTGCATCATCTTCCCCAAAATGGAGGGAACAACTTGCCAGGACACGCCAAATTTATCCTTTAACCATCCGCAAGGTTGTTGTACGCCTCCTTCGGAAAGGGTTTCCCAATAGTGATCCACTTCTTCCTGGGTGTCGCAGTTGACTAGCAATGAAATTCCCTGGGAAAAAGAGAAATGTGGCCCGCCGTTAATGGCTATAAAAGGTTGTCCAGCAAGGCAGAACGATATGGACATGGCCACACCTTCAGGCAAGTGGCCACCCGGCCCCATTCGGGTGATGCGCGTGATTTCAGAGTCCGGAAAAAGCGTTGTGTAACGGTTTGCGGCTTCTTCAGCACCTTCGGGGTAGGTGAGGAAAGTGAGGATTTTTTGATTGGGTGTTTTTACGCTTGTCATGTGTTGGTGGGTTAGGTGTTTATGCTAAAGTTGTTTTCCGAATGACAGGGCAAATATAAACATTTTGTTTTGTTAGTGTTGTTAAAAGGATATAATTTTTAACGCTTTATCAGGATATTATCCCGATAAAGCGCTAATATTTTGTATAAAGCTGGAGAGTACCTCGGCGACTGAAGTCGCCGCTACATTTTCAACAATTTAAAGCAACTCACCCGACCCTGTTGCCTGATTTGCAGCACGTATACCCCTGGCACCAGATTGGCCACCGATGTGCGGCTGTGTGCAAGGTTTTGCTCGCGCCATTGGCGTTGCACGACGCCGTTCATATCGCTGAGGATCAACTCTGCGATGCCGGAAAGCGGTGCTTTGGTCCGGATGTCAAGTACATCATCCTGTAAGGGATTGGGGATGATAAACTGATCGTCTTGCACCACTATTTCAGGTGAGCTGGTCAGGAGTGCACTGTCGAGCACGATGTTTTCATCGCCTGTTTTGTACAAAGCCACGGTGGCAAAGAGGAACAACATTTCGTTGGTTGTTTTCTCTCCCCAACGCACGTCTTGAGGCGGAAAAAAGGGGTTGTTCGGGTTATCCGAGGTGTTGTCATAGGTCACGTCGGCCCGACAAGTGTAGTTGGTGTTCAGCCGCAGCGGCTTTTGCATGGTATAGGTGCCCTGCCAATAGAAGTCCCACTTCGGAATTTCAATCAATGGTATGGTATCTGTGGTTCCCTGGCGGTATGCATACGCTTTGAAGGATTTTCCAAAAACGTGCGCATGGGGTGTGAGCGTGAACACGGAGATGGGAGCAGGTGCCAATTCGGACACCTTCAACGTTGAGCTTAGGGTGTGTATGGTATTGGCAGGGATCAAAAAAGGTGGATTGATCAGCCCGAAGAGGGAGTCGGCATAGGTGAGTGTGGTATAATACAATTCTCGGGGCGCGCTGCCGCTCAGGTGCAGGTTTACAACGGTGCCTTCATCGGTTTCGTTGAGGTGCCCTGGCGCAAAGTGTATTTCGACGATGAAATAGCCGTTTGCCGGAATGCGGTAACCAAAATTGGGGGGCATTTTGATGGTGGTGCCACCGGGCGTCCATTCACCAATCAGCGAAGCGTTTGCGGTGATGTTGCCCACCATGCCGTTGGTGGTGAAGCCTGGCCCCGGGTCGGCCTGGTCGCGCAAGACGGGTTCGTTGGTGGGGTCTGTATACACCACAATGTGGTGTATGATGGCGTCGTTGCCGGGCATAAACTCCACTTCGTTGAAAAATTTATCGCTGGTAACGCCCGTCGGGATCACAAATGCCCGATAAATATCGGTTTGCTTGTTGATCGTGAATTGCGGCGTTTCGAGCACCATGTCTACACTGGTGAGTTGGCTTCCGTTCTGGAAGTTGGGCAAGGGAGGGGCGTCGGCCAGGTTGCCGGCCAGTTGGCTGCCGTTGACCCAATCGGCAATGGTTTGAATTTCTTCGTCGCTCAGGTAGTTTTCATCTTTGAAGTGCCGGTAGCTGGGCAGGGCGCGCCAAGGCGGCATGTAGCGCGTTTCCACGTTGTACAACATGGACGTGGCTTTGTTTTTGGCATCGGTCCAGGTTTCCAGCGAAAAGCCGCCGACTCCACCGGCCCGGTGGCACGATACGCAGTGGTCGTACAGGATCGGGGCAATGTCAGAAGCCCAGGTTGGTGTGGTTTGTGCGGTGCTGTACTGGGCGAGGCAGCACAAGGACAAAAGGACAAGGATGTTTTTCATGTTATGGATGGGTTGAGGCCACAAAACTACTTGTATTGGAGCTACGGCGCGTTCTGATTTATGAAAACGAACATTTAGAAATTTTCGGTATATCTTTGTGCGCCCATAAAACGACGCCTATAAGTCGTTTGAAACTGGAATATTCACCCATACGCTTATCCATGAACCCTGAATTGCTTCGATTACAAGAACGGGTAGAAATTGCGCTTGAGATCGGCGAGAGTTATTACCGCGAATTTAAAACCGCTTTAGAAGGCCCTCCGGGAAATAAAAAGGCCCGAGACGCTAAAGACGTTTGCCAAGATATTGCCAAGACGTTGGTTGCTTTTGCCAATGCAGATGGTGGTGAGTTGTTTATCGGAGTAGAGGACGATAATTTGGTTACAGGCATACCATATAACGAGGAAAAGACCGATCTTATACTAAAGGCTCCAACGACACATGTACATCCTGACACTCCATTGCCCATCAAAAGGGCAACTATAATAAACTATAACGGTATTAGAGTTGCCTATTTTTCCGTAGAAAAAGGCGCACGTTATGTGCACCTGACAGCCAAAGGGGAATGTTTCCAACGAAAAGATCGGGAGTCTGAACCTACCTCTTCCGAACACATTCGGTTTATACGTGAAGAACAGGAATCAAGAGAGTATGATCGCCAATTTGTGGATATGGCCGATGTGACCGATCTGGATATGCATTTGGTGCAACAAGTTGCGAACAATATTGCAAAGTCCATGTCGGCAGAAAAATTTTTGCAGTATATGGAATTGGCCGAGTTCGATGGGGATCGGCTTCGGCTGCGCCGCGCAGCATTGTTGTTGTTTGCCAAAAACGTACAAAAGTGGCATCCGCGTTGTTCTGTGCGCATATTACGGGTGCGTGGTACTGAAGAAAAGACTGGTTTTGATTTCAATGTACAAGAATTGGCAGAACCAGTGTTCAATATTTTTCTCTTAGTCGAAGTCAGTTGGGAGGCGTTGCGCCCGCATCTGGCGGAAACACGTTTTTCAGAAGACGCCATATTCAAAACGCAGATTATTTACCCTGAAATGGCCTGCCGAGAAGCACTAATTAACGCCATAACACACAGGGATTATAGTATTGAGGGCCGCAGCATTGAAATCCGAATTTTTGACGATCGGCTCGAAGTGCTGAGCCCCGGTAAGTTATTGTCTTCTATTACGATAAAAGACTTGGAAGAACTCAAGGGTGTCCACCAAACACGAAACACTTATATCGCTCGCGTGCTGAGGGAATACGGTTACATTCGTGAATTGGGTGAGGGCATTCGGCGCATGTACGAATTGATGGAAGACAATGAATTAGCCCCGCCAAAAATTGAATCACCCAATAAATCCTTTATTGTCTCTCTGTTTTACAAACATTATTATTCAAAAGAAGAGAAACAGTGGCTTGATCAGTTTGAGCATTTAAACCTCTCTCGCGAACAGAAAACCGTTGTACGCCTGGGTATTGATGGAAAGTTAATTTCAGCAAAACAAATATGGGAAAGTGTTGGCATCGTGGATACCGATAATTTTCGACAGCTAATCGAATCTCTCCGGGAAAAAAGCATCCTTTCGACGGATTTGGGAAAGGAAGAAGCCAAGAAAATTGCAAAAAAGAATGGTTTATCCCAAAAAAGCATTCCAAGATATAGGATAACACCCTTGTTTGAGACAAAACCCGCGCAAAAAGGACTGAAAATATTGGGTAAAATACCCAAAAGACCTACATCATCCCAAAATAGGATTAAAATGGATGATGCTTCAGACTATACAAAGATTTTTGTAGCGGGCCTCGACTATTCGATTACCGACGCCCAGCTTGAATCATATTTTTCCCAATTTGGTGAAGTAGTTGATGCCACAGTTTCGCTCGATAGAAACACCAAAAAGTCACGGGGTTTTGGTTCCGTTGAGTTCCAGTCCAAAGAAGCGGCAGAAAAATTATTAAACGACAACACCCCCAAATTTCTCTCAGGCCGAAAATTGTATTTACAGGCTTACAAGAAGTTTTGAACTTTTTCAAGCAGCATACAAATGGCCTGTACTTGAAAGGGTACAGGCCATTTGCTTGTGGAACAACAGTTAAAGTGCGCCTGCTGCAACACCTATAATTTCTGCCACTTTAGCGTACTTGCACCCCGCCCGTCGGTCACCGTCAGGAAATACGCACCAGCCGGTAAATATTCGATGGGTAAGTCCATGCGGGATTCGCCAGGAAGCACCGCAAGAGCACGTGAGGCAACTACCTGCCCCCCAGCGTTGGTGATCAACATTTGCAGGTTTTCACGACCTTCTGTGGCCGTAAAGTTCAGCGCCAACTGGTCTGCTGCCGGATTAGCGCCTGCCAGGCTGATGGACAGCCCCTGGAGTTGGTCTGGCCCGCTAAAGGCGCTGGAAGTTAAGTTGGAAAGGTAATTGACGGATTTAGTAGTACCCAAATCGGTAATGTTGGGTGGTAAACCGGGGAAAAAGTATGTTTCAGTGATGGTACGTGTGTAGTACACAGACACAAGTGCGCCTGGTTGGGTAGCCACGAACCAGTCGTATGTGACAATGTTTGTGCGGTTGATGATTTTTACGCCGGAAAATTCTGCCGAATCAACCTGATTGGATACGCCTTTGATGCGCATGGCATTTTGGAAAGTACCGAGCGGTGTAATCAAAGTGCCATAACCATCGTATGTTACCGTTCGAGAGCCTTTACCGTAAAAAATCACACCGCCTCCGGCATTTGAATAGTTGGCAAAGTCGTCCGAAAACGAATTGTTGTACGTGAGTGTTTTCAGTTGAATATCCGGGTCGGTGTATACTTGTTCGATGAAGTCATTCTTGATGCCCAGAAAAGTAAACTGATTTGCCTCAAGTTTGCCATAACTATACACAGCTGTGTCGGTACCTATTTTGAGCGACAAATTGGCAACTGGAAAAACAGAAGCAAATTGGGGAGGGGTGTTAGCAGGCGCCAGATAAGCGTAAAGGGTAGCGGGCTGCCCGGATTGTGGTTTGAGGCTGGAAAAATTCCAGGTTTGGTTAGCGCCCGCATTGCCCTGGCTGATGTTGAGGGTGTCGGCCACTTGAAGGGTAACCACGTCGCCTATTTGACCAACCACATTCATTTGCAGGGTGGGTTGGGCCAAAAGCGGTACATAAGACATGCCCAAGAGGGCCAAGGGAAAGATTAATTTGTTCATTGTAGATCGTCGGTTTAATTAAATTGGATTGTTGACAACAAAGTTAATCAACAAAAGGGTACCATTTCCAGCCATTGATAATTTTAACATTCACATTATGTAGAAAAGGAGTCAAGCGCTGGCAAGCATGTGCGGAAGTTCAGTTTATCCCTACCTTTACACCCTTCCAACCACAGATCAACGCATGTCTACCCTCACTACTGCCATACACTACGATCCTTCTATCCTTGACCAAAAGGCGCTGCTGCACTTGTACCATGAGCTCGTCAAACCGCGGCTCATCGAGGAAAAAATGCTCAATTTGCTGCGCCAGGGCCGCATATCGAAGTGGTTCAGCGGCATAGGACAAGAGGCCATTGCGGTGGGCGCGGCTACGGCTTTGCTGCCGGACGAAATCATCTTTACCATGCACCGCAACCTGGGGGTGTTTACGGCGCGCAACATGCCCCTCGACCGCTTGTTTTGCCAGTGGCAGGGCAAAAGACACGGCTACACCAAAGCGCGCGATCGCTCTTTCCACTTTGGCGCACTCGAACACGGCATTGTGGGCATGATCTCGCACCTTGGACCGCAACTCTCGCTGGCCGCCGGCGTAGCCATGGCGCACAAACTGCGCAAGGAGGGCAGGGTATCCCTGACCCTTACCGGTGAGGGCGCCACCAGCCAGGGCGAGTTCCATGAAGCGCTCAATGTAGCCGCAGTGTGGAAACTCCCTGTTATTTTCGTCATCGAAAACAACGGATACGGCCTCAGCACCACCACCAACGAACAGTATGCCTGCGAGCACCTCGTAGACCGCGCACCAGGATACGGCATGCGCAGCGCTCGCATAGATGGCAACAACATCATAGAAGTGTACAATACCCTGCGTACCGTGGCGGCCGAGATGCGCGAAAACCCCGAGCCATTCCTGTTGGAGTGCATGACCTTCCGACGCAGAGGACACGAGGAAGCCAGCGGTACCAAATACGTCCCTCAGGAACTCATGGATGCCTGGGCGCTGAAAGATCCCATCGACAACTTTGAGCGCTGGCTCTTGCAAGAGGGTATTTTACATGAAACAGCCGCCGCCTCTTTTAAAGAAAGTTATAAAAAGGACATCCTGGCCGCCGTAGAGGTCATGTTCAATGAGCCCGAACCCATACCAGATACTGCCGAGGAACTGGCCGACGTGTATGCCCCCGCCCCCGAAACCGTTCATCCCACTGGCGAATCCCGTACCCTGCGTTTCATCGACGCCATCAGCGAGGGCCTGCGCGAAGCGATGGTTAAGCACCCGGAATTGGTGCTCATGGGCCAGGATATTGCCGACTACGGCGGGGTTTTCAAAATTACCCAGGGTTTTGTAGATGCTTTTGGTAAGGAACGCGTGCGCAACACGCCCCTTTGCGAAAGCGCCATCGTGGGCATTGGGCTGGGCATGAGCCTTAAAGGCATGAAAAGCATGGTGGAAATGCAGTTTGCCGATTTTGTGACCTGCGGTTTCAACCAGATTGTAAACAACCTCGCCAAACTGCACTGGCGTTGGGGCCAAACAGCCGATGTGGTGGTGCGTATGCCCACTGGCGGCGGCTCCGGCGCAGGACCTTTTCACTCCCAAAGCAACGAGGCCTGGTTCACCCATGTGCCCGGGCTTAAAGTGGTGTACCCCTCTACGCCTTACGACGCCAAGGGATTGCTCATTGCAGCCTTGGCCGACCCCAACCCGGTCATGTATTTTGAACACAAGGCCCTGTACCGCAGCGCCGAAGGGCCAGTGCCGGATGGTTACTATACCGTCGAAATCGGAAAAGCCCGACAAGTACGGGAAGGCCGCGACCTCAGCATCCTCACCTATGGGCTTGGTGTACGCTGGGCCGAACTAGCGGTCGATGAAATGGGGATCGACGCTGATATTGTTGATTTGCGGTCACTTGTGCCTTTGGACTACGATGCCATCGAACAATCGGTCAAACGCACCAACCGCGTGCTCATTTTGCACGAAGACACCCTTTTTGGCGGCATTGGCGGGGAAATAGCAGCCTGGATTGGAGAGCACTTGTTTGAACACTTAGATGCACCTGTACTCCGCGCAGCCAGTTTAGACACGCCTGTGCCCTTTGCTATTCCCCTGGAACAAAACTTCTTCCCCATTGAACGCCTGCGCCAACAAATAACCAGACTCCTGGAATTTTAAGCACCCCCAAATCCCAAATCCCAAATCCGAAATCCCAAATCCCAAATCAAATCATTCCCCAACAATCGTTTTTTCCCGATCATAAACAAGGCTGGTAAAAATGCCGAGGGGGTTGGCCGTGCCGTACACATTGCTTTTGATGGGCGAAGGCTGTTGAAACGGGTTTTCATTGCCTGCTGTTGCCAGTTGAACACTTTCAACGAAATCGTAATAATCTTTAGAAATGTGTACGATGGTGTTGTAGGCTTCATAGCGGTATTTTAACTGGAAACCGCTGCCGAATACGAACAACCCGGTTGCGTTGAGGTCGTCGTCTACCAGAAAATCCTGTTCCGGAACGGTATCTATGCGGTTAATGCTGAACAGTCGGCGATAGTAGTTGGTGGCGTTCAGGTCGTCGGTCATGTAAGCCAATACACGATACAAGCCGGTGTCGCCGGGGCTTCGTTCCACCACCATGCTGTCCCAGCTCACTTTGGGCAACATGGTTGTTTTGCCGCTGATGCCGCCGCCTTCGGGCAATACCACATCTAATGTGTATTCCACACCAGGTGTGGCTGGTACCAGTGTGGAGGCGGTGTAATTAAAATATTTCAGCGGATCGGGTTCCGCCGTGAGGGTATTGGGCAGCACGATGGTGTCGCCATCGTATGCAATACGTACGACAGCGCCGGTGATCAAGGTCTTTTCCAAAAAAGATGTATCCAATCCAAGGGGATCAAAAAAAGCATAGCTGCGGGTCAGCAAGAGCCGGAATGGTTTGCCCGGCTCAAGGTAGCATTCCACAACCGGTTGTGAGGTGTAATCCGGCAAATCGACTTCCACGACCTGGGTCAGTTCGCATGCGCCAAGCATCAGCGCCAATATGACCAGAAAGCAGTTGAAAAAAAGATTGGTTTTCATGGTTCTTAAAAAGTAAAATTCCAGGTAACGGAGGGCAATACGGGAAACAACGATACTTGTTTGGCCTCAATGCCGACAGGCGTTTTGTACACTTGGTCGCCCACCTGAACGGTTTTATATTGCGGATCAAGGTAAATGAAATACGGGTTTCGACGTCCCGTGGCATTGTATACGCTGAACGTGAGGTCGTTATCGGCCCAGCGCGTTTTGAATTTCCAGACAGCGCCCAAGTCAAGCCGTATATAAGCCGGATATCGGAAACTGTTGCGGTCGCCATAAATGGGTATTACCGACTGTGGCGCTGCGCCGGGTATGTCAAACAAGGAAAACCGGCCCTCGGGGAGCCAGGAAGTGTAGCCCGAGGTGTATGCAAATGTACCGGTAATTTGCCAGCGTTTGTTGATGCTGTACATGGCCACTACGCTGGCATTGTGGCGGGTGTCAAATCGGGGCGAAAAGTAGTTGCCTCGGTTGATGTCGGGGAAGTCGCCCCGTTGCACCCAGGCCAACGTGTATCCAACCCACCCGGTAAGGCGTCCGGTTTTTTTCTCCACCTCCAGTTCGAGCGGGCTGTAGGCGTATCCGCTTCCGAACGTCAGTTGTTCTTCAATATTTGGCGTGCTGTACAACTCGGCCCCATCAATGAAGTCAATCTGGTTTTCCAGGTTTTTGTACCAGGCTTCCCAGGTGAACAGATAACGGTTATGGAGCAGGTAGGATAAACCGGCGGATACCTGATCGCTTCGTTGTGGCTTGACGTTGCCGGTGCTGGGATACCACAAGTCTGTGGGCAACGAAATGCCACTGCCCGCCAACAAATGGGCATACTGGTACATGCGCACGTAAGCGCCTTTTACACTCCAATTGTCTGCAAGGGCGTACACTGCAGACAGGCGCGGCTCAAGCCCCCAATACGTCGTGGGGCCATTGAACCACCCAGACAAGTGCAAGCCGCAGCCAAGGGTCAGTTTTGGGGTAATGGCCCAATGGTCGGATCCATAGAGCCCCAGTTCGGTGCTGCTCAGGTATTGGCCCGACTCGAAGCGCACTTGCCCGTCGTCGCTACCTGCTCTAAGCCGGGCAACAGAAAACCGATGACTGGTGGCAGATGCGCCCCAACGAAGGGCGTGTTTATTGTCGGGAATAAAAAAGAAGTCTGTTTTCAGGTTGTAATCTCGAATAGTAGAGCCTGCATTGAAGTAAAAGCCGTCTAACTGGTTTACAATGCCGTATTGGTAGTAAGAATAGCTGAATCCGGTATTGACCGAAAGTTTTTCGCTAAACAGGTGCGTCCAACGGGTGGTCGCGACCGTATTGCCCCAATCAAAATCAAAGTCAAAATTGATGTCCTGGTAATGAAACACATCCTGGCCGTGGTATCCACTGACGGTGAGCTGGTCTTTAGGCGAAAGGGTAAAAAGCAGTTTGGTGTTGAGGTCGTAGAAAT
>JBMOHO010000037.1:0-17503 GCA_049317805.1 Saprospiraceae bacterium | reverse complement strand
TTTGAGTTGATCCAATTTCCGCAGTTCTGCTTGCAACGCTGGCGTTTTTTCGAGCGCAGGGGCTTGTTCGGCCCATTGGGCTTGTTCGGCGTTCAGTTGTTGAATTCTTTTTTCCAAACGTTGCACTTCTGCCGCGTGGTGCTCGGCCCGCGCGCTCAGTTCAGCCAGTTGCCTGGCCAGGGTTTGGTGTTGCCGTTGTTTGGCCGATTCGTTTTCAAAAAGGGTTTTGGATTCGGCGACCTGTTTTTCCAATACAGCTTGCACCGCTTTCGCCTGCTCAAGGGCCAGGTTTATGGGTTCAAGGGCTGTTTGTTTTTGTTGCTGCTCGGCTACGGCCTGTTCAAGTTGTTGCGGGGTCAGCAACAATTGTTTTTGACCGGAAACCTGGTCTTTGAGCGATTTTTTATCGGCATTGACGGTTGTTTGCAACTCGTCGAGGCGTTCGAGTCCCAGCATGCGCCGCACCAGACGCGTGCGCTCGGCTCCTTTGGTTTCAGAGAGCTCGGAGAGTTCTTTTTGTCCGGAAAAAACCGAGTGCTTGAACGCCTCGCGGTCGAGGTTCAACAGGCGAATGATCTCTCCGGTCACCGGATTGGCACCTTTTGCTATCTGCACGTCGTTTTTGTACAGTTCGGCGTCCACCTTTTCTAATTTTCGGCCGCGCAACTCCCGGCGTACCCGGTAAATGACATCCCCGATGCCAAAATCGAGGCTCAGCCGCACGGGCGCTTTTTCCTCGGCAAAGGCAGAGCGGATGAGTTCTTTCTGGCTGATCTCGTCTTTGCCGTACAAGGCGTACAAAATGGCTTCAAAAATGGTGGATTTGCCCGCTCCGTTTTTGCCGATGATGCCCACCAGGCCCTCCTGAAATTCGAGGTCCAGGTGTGCATATTGCTTGTAATGTTCGAGTCGGAGGTTTTTCAGAATCATACGTCGCTGTGGAAATATTCGTCTGCTTTTTCGCGCAAGCGTTCAGCGACAGACGGGTTGTCTTTGTATTTTTCTGAAATATACGCCGAAAAAAGCTTGTCCAACCGGTCAAACGCCCCGGCATCCAGCGCGTCTACATGGATGCGTTCGTTCCAGTTTTTACGCCTGACGAGCAGTTGAAAACAGTCTGGAAACAGGTTTTTGATGCGGAGGTTGCTGAGTTCAAGCGATTGTTCCACGGTGATGTCGTCCAATTGCAGGCTGAGAATGGCCTGCTCCAGATGGTGTTTTTCCTGAAATGCCTGCATGTGTTCAAGCAGGTCTTCCACCGATTGATCGCGGCAATTTCGGAGTTGCAGTTTGAACCAGGCACGCGTAGGAATGGCTTCAAACGTGTGTTCGCCCGTGTCCGTGTCGAGGCAAATAAAACCTTTGTCGTACCCGGTTTCCGCTTCGCTAAAGCGCTCGGTGGAGCCGCTGTACCAGGCATTTGGATGGATTTTCACCCGTTGGTACTGGTGCCAATGCCCCAGCGCAACGTATTGAAATGCCTGCAACACGGGGTAAAACGCCGGTGGAAAAACCTGTTCTCCGTATTCCTCCATCCGGTAATCTTTGCCCAGCGAGGTGTGCAGCATGAGGATGTTGAAGGCCTCGGCCACCGGTTCGAGGCGCTCAAGCGCTGTTTGTTGTTTATCCAGATTGTTGAAATGAGGTAGCCCGTGCACCGCCAGACCATCCCATTCAAAAAGCGCATATTGCTCTTCAAAAACAGGAAAAACGTGGGGAATGGTGCGCAGTGCCCGTAAAATGGGCCCTGTAAAAATGGTTTTCGGCGCCTCGTGGTTGCCTGCAATGACCACCAGCGGCATGCCGGCGTCGCTGATGCGGCGGATTTGCTCCAAACCAAAGGTCAATGCCCGATTCGACGGAGAGGGCCGGTGAAAAAAGTCGCCGCTGTGCAGCACCACGTCGGGCCGAAGTTCCAAAATGCGATCCACCACGTGCTGAAAGGCGTCGTATACATCCTGCTCCCGGGTGTTGATGCCCTCTTCATTGACGGTGTCAAAGGCCTGAAAGCCCAGGTGGGTGTCGGAAAAATGGAGGATTTTCATCGCAGCAAGGTGACGTCGCCTTTTTCGAGTACTTCAGATTGGTCGGGCAACTGGTAACGCGCCCACCAAACGTATACATCCGCCGGCGCGGGCAGGCCGTTTACTTCCCCGTTCCAGGCGTCGTCCGGGTTGAGGCCTTCAAACACCAGATCGCCCCAGCGGTTGTACACCTGCATGGTGAATTTGGTCACCTCGGGACACTTTCCAACTGGGCCGAATCCCTCATTGGTGTTGTCGCCGTTGGGGGTAAATACGTTTGGAAAAAGATATGGACAAATGGTTTTGCAGGTCGGCAAGGCCACATTTACCATTGCCGTGTCAAGCCCACAACTGTTGTATGCAAACAAGACGTAATCGCCTGGCATTTTGACGCGAATGGTGTCGTTGAATTCGCCGGTCGACCACCGAATGGAGTCGGTGTCGCTCACCAAAGCGATGAGGGTCAGGGTGCTGTCGGCGCAAAAGCCGCTCGTGTCCTGCACAATTTGCGCACTCGGAACCACGGATGTCAGTGCCAGTCGCACCGAATCAACGAGGGTAAGACAGCGTTCGGTGTCTGTTACCGTGACCGCATACGTGCCGGTGGGCGATGCGTTAATGGTGGGTGTGGTGTCTCCGGTGTTCCAGGCATACGCGCTGGCCCCGGCAACAGTAGCATTGAGCAACAAGGTGTCTGCGCCACATAAATTGGAATCGGGCCCTAACTCCAGTACGGGCAAATCAAGGCTATACCCGTCAAAATCTTGTGGCATGACGCCAAAATCGGCTTGTTGGCTCAGGGGCTGCACCAAAGGCGCTATGTCTTCTGCCACGTAATTGCTGACGGTGCTCACCCTAAGCGTCACGGGTTCTTCGCAGCCGTTTCGGCCCTGGGCGTCGGTCAGAATGATGTAGGGAAACAGGTTGTCTAAAAACACTGCAAAATTTGGAAAAAACGCATAACCGCCGCCTTGTTTGGCAAAAAAAGCGTCTATGTTGGTGAGGTACCCTTCTTTGGATTCGGTCAGGTGGTTGTACTGCCAGATGATGTTGTTGGCGTTGTCTATTTGAGCCAGGATGTTCAATTCCTTTGGCGAACCCGCCTGGGTTTTGTCAATGGTGCTGATGCTTAAGGCCAGTTGGGTGTTGCCCACCGGTGCCACGTGGTTGACCGACAAAAATTGATCCACGTTGAGTATTTCTATGCGCTGAATGCGTTGGAGCTGACCGTTGGCGTCTGTTTCCAGCACCAATCCGAACTGGTCGTTCTGAACGACATTTTCGAGGTAGCCATTCAACACCAGGTTGCCGTTGGGTCTTTCGTTCAGGTCGAGCCCCAAACCGTCGGGTTTGTTAAAGGCGTTGGCGGAGCGGTAGTATTTAGCCCACAGCAATGCACCGGCGGGATTTATTTTCAGGAGCATGGCGTATTTTGATCCTGAACCGGATGCATCCGGCTCCACGGAACCGGCCACCACAAAGTTGCCGTCCTGCGTTTTTCGGATGGCTGAAAAAACGACATCTGCGCCGTTCAGGCAACTGAAACAATAGTTATTGGCCCAAATCAACTGGCCGTCGGCACCAATGCGGGCGATAAACAGGTCGTTCGGGTCTGTATTGCTTGCGAATGAAGCCGCCCCCCCGGCCAGCAGCATGGTACCGTCGGTATCCGGACAGGCGGCGGATCGACCGAGGTTTTGGGGTTGAATGTTGTTGTCGGAACCGAAACGTTTAGACCACAGGAGGTTTCCCGACTGGTCGGTTTTCAACAGGGTTATGTTTTGTTTAGGGTCAAGGGTAAAAGCGGCCAGCACAAGGGCATTTTCGGCGGGCCACTCGTGTACGCTGCCCCAGTTCATGAGGTTTTCGAAGATATAATCCTTGCTCCAGCGTATCCCGTCGGGGGCGCCGATGCGGGTGATGTTGATGTTGCCACCGGATACCGGATTGGGGCCTGGTACGCCGTTGGCAGTCAGAAAATCGCCATTTTGAGCCTGTACGGCGTTAAAAAGCAGGGAAACGCGCCCCGGGTCGAGCGGCGCTTTGTAAGTCAACTGGGCAAAGGTTGGAATGATGCAGGTGATCATGCAAAAAAAGAGGAGGGCAGGCGTACGCATACAATTGATTTTTGGCAAATAAAGAGAAAATTATCCGATTAACAAACCATGCAACCACACAGGGTGCCTTCGGTTTCTGTTTCAATGGTGGCATGCCCGATGTCCATATGTTCCAGCGCATGCCTGAAATGCAGTTTGGCGGCATGCGCCGTTTCGAGGGTATGGTCTTTGTCCAACACCAGGTGCGCCGTCAGGGCATTTTCCGATGTGCTCAAAGCCCATACGTGCAGGTGATGAACCGACAAAACCCCGGGGGTATCCAAAGCGGCGGCTTCAATGGCTTTCAGGTCTACAGATTTGGGCGCGCCGTCAAGGGCCAGACAAATGCTTTCCTTGAGCAGCCCGACGGTACCCCACAAAATGATGCCCGCTATGATAAAGCTGATGATCGGGTCGATCCATGCCCACCCACTTGCGTACATCCATAAACCGGCCACCACCACGCCTGCCGAAACCGCGGCATCGGCCATTAAATGCAGGTATGCCCCTTTGATGTTGAGGTCGTGCCTGGAATCGCGGTAAAAAAGCCAGGCCGAAAACGCGTTTACCCCAATGCCAACGATGGCTACGGCGGAAACCAATAAGCCCGGAACAGGCGGTGGATGATCCAGGCGCTGAAAAGCCTCCAGCACAATATAACACACAGCCGCCAGCAACACCAGTCCGTTGATGAGGGAAACCCAAATGGTGCCTTTTCGATAACCGTAAGACAGTCGACCGGTAGACGTGATTTTGCTCAACCGCAAGGCAAGCCACGACAACACCAGGCTCGCCACGTCGCCCAGGTTGTGTCCGGCATCGGTCAACAGGGCCAGGGAGCCCGTGTACAAACCGGCGGCAATTTCAGCAACCACAAACACGATGTTGAGCCCGATGCCCCAGCCAAATGCCTTGCCCAGGTTTTCAGGTAACGAATGATGGTGATGGTGGTGGTGGTCGGCCATAGGCTTTGTATTTATTCAAGGATTAACATCAGGATGCCGGAAAGGATTAATGTAAAACCGGTAATGAGCCCGGCATTGTGTTCCCAGGCGTGCCAATCCACTTTTTTCAACCCACTCAGCGCCAGCCGCATCCACAGCATCATGCCCATCAGCGTCACCACCCCGTACATCAAGGCCAGCAGCGACACAAACCACCAGCCGTATTGTCCGGCCGACAAAAAGTATCCTTCTATTTCCAAACAGGGTGAAAAAAACATGGCCAACAACAAGGTGGGTATCAATAAACCCTGCATGCCGCCTGGCAACCCTATGTGAAAATGTTTGTGGTGGTAATGCCGGTACAAATACACGACGCCCCACACCGTTAATAACAGGGGTGCAATCCACACGGAAAACGACGCCATGTTGTCAGAAAGCGCACCGCCCAGCCAGGCCAGTATGAATCCGAACAACACGGTACTGGCCACATGGGCGGTTCCTGCCAGCAAGGTTACCCACAAAATGCGCGGCACTTCCCATCCTTCCTGGCGGCCAACCGCCAGTATCGGAAGCCAGTGGCTTGGAATCAACGCATGAAAAATGCTGAGCAAAAAAGTACCGGAGAGCAGGGTAAGCAAGAGCAGCAGATTTGAAAGGTATCAGGGCATTATAGCAGCCACAAAGCCGGCCCGGGTGAAGGCCTCTTGGATGGCCGGCAACACATTTTCAGATTCTACTTCCACAGTAACCGGCTTGTTCGGCAATAGGACATCCGCTTCCCAATGCAAAATCCCTTCCACAGCGTCCAAATGCGGCTTTAAGGTGGCTATACACCCGGCACATTTCAGGTTGGTTTTAAATTGAATATTCATGCAATGTATGTTTATTTTATTCCGCAGTCATTATTCCGCATTCCCTATTCCGCATTCCTCAACCGAAGGCTGTTGCCCACCACCGAAACCGAACTGAGGGCCATGGCGGCGCCGGCAATCATCGGGTTGAGCATAAAACCGAACGCCGGGTACAAGGCGCCTGCGGCAATGGGGATGCCAATGAGGTTGTACGCAAAGGCCCAGAACAGGTTTTGGTGAATGGTGCGCACGGTGCGCACAGACAAGTGGAGTGCCACAGGCAGTTTGCGCAAATCGGAGCTCAGCAGCGTCAAGTCGGCCACGTCGATGGCGATGTCGGCGCCGTGTCCCATGGCAATGCCAATGTCGGCCAGGGCCAGGGCTTCTGCGTCGTTGATGCCGTCGCCCACCATGCCCACTTTTTTGCCTTGTTGTTGCAAGGCCTGAATGTAAAGCGCTTTATCGTGGGGCAGGGTGGCACCTTTATATTGGGCGATGCCGCAGCTTTGAGCGACGTGCGCTACGGTTTGTTCGGCGTCGCCAGACAAGAGGTGTAAGGTAATGCCGCGCTGTTGGAGGTCTTTGAGCGCGCTCCGGGCTTCCGGCTTTACGGGTGCCGCCAGAGCAAGGACGGCCAACAATTGGTCGTTTTCAGCAAAACACACCATGCCTGCGCCGGTTGATTGTTCCTGTTTGATGAATATTGCGGCCTCCGGAGGCACGACGATATGGTTGGTTTGAAACCAGTCGGGACTGCCGGCGCGGTACAGGTTGTCTTGCACTTGACCGCTGATGCCTTGGCCGCTGTGGTTTTGAACCTGATTCAGGTTTGTTTCAGCAGAAAATTCGGCCAGGGCGTCGCACACGCCTGCCGCCAGCGGGTGGTTGGATCGGCTTTCCAACGCGTGCAGCACCTGTCGATGGTTGTCCGAGTGGTTTGTAGCCCACCATTGGCGCTGGACTGCCGGTCGAGCAGCCGTGATGGTGCCGGTTTTGTCCAGCACCATGTCGGTAATTTGGCGGGCTTTTTCGAGGCTTGCTGCATTTTTAACCAGTATGCCTTCTTCGGCGGCCCGGCCCATGCCCGCCATGAGTGCGGTGGGTGTGGCCAAACCCAATGCACAAGGGCATGCAATGACCAATACGGTAATGCCTGCCAACAAACCAATGGAAAAATGCCCGGTAAGCCACCACGTCAGAAAAGCAATAAGGGCAATGGCCAGCACTGTGGGTACAAAGATGGCCGCCACCCGGTCTGCCAATTGTTGCGCGGGCGCTTTGCTGCCTTGCGCTTCCTGTACGGTGCGGATGATGCGGGCCAACAGGGTATGGGCACCCACTTGCTCGGCACGCAGGTAAAAACTGCCTTGTTGATTGAGCGTACCGGCAAACACCCGCGCGCCTGTTTGTTTGAGCTGCAATACCGCTTCGCCGCTGATGCTGCTGTCGTCTACCAAGGATTCGCCCTCAACAACCTTGCCGTCTACCGGTACGGCATCGCCCGGACGCACCAGCAACACGTCGCCGGGTTCCACTTCAACCAGGTAGCGTTCCACATCGCCGCCGGGTTCGCGGCGCCATACGGTATTGGGTTGTTTGCTCATCAGTTTTTTAATGGCCGATGACGTGCGCGCTTTGGCATTTTCTTCCAGGTATTTGCCCAACAAAATAAAAAACACCACTACTGCCGCCGCTTCAAAGTATACGTGCGGCGCCAATCCCTGACGCAGGAAAAAAGCGGGAAAAACAGTGTTGAAAAGGCTGAAAAACCAGGCAATGCCCGTGCTGAGGGCCACCAGCGTATCCATGTTGGTGGCGCCAAGCCGGGCTTGTTTCCAGGCATTCCGGAAAAAACGAAACCCGTAGCCAAAAACAACCGGAAAGCTCAAAAACAAGCTGGTCCAGCGCGCCCATTCCTCGTCCATCCAAATCATGCCGAGCAGCACCACTGGTATGCTGAGCAGACCAGCACCCCAGACCGACTTGCGCAGGGTTTCCAGTTGGGCCGCATGGTGGGTCAATTGTATTTTTTCCGGTTCGTTTTCAGCCAGCACCAGGTCGTAACCGGCAGCTTGTACGGCCTGGCGCAGCATTTGGGGCTGCACCACGTCGGGATTGTAGTCCACTTGCAGGTTTTCGTTGGCGTAATTGACCGACGCCTTTTGTACGCCGGGTTGCGCGCGCACGGCGTTTTCAACACTCAGCGCACAGGCAGCGCAACTCATGTCGAGTACGGGAATCAGGGATTTAATGATGGTGTTTGCCATATTGGGCTACAAAGATACGGGTTTCAAAAATGGGAATTGTTTACCCGGGGTAATGTTTTGATCAGACTTGTCTGGCGTACAGTGAAAAAAGAACAAGTCGACAACCACATGGGTAATCATTATTTAACACAGCAAACAGTTGATGAACACCAATAAAACACGTGCTTTGCCTCGATTAAAACGACGAAGACCATGTTATTTTCCTTTTTACTCATTGCATTGGGTGTTGCTGGCGTATCATTTGGTGCCAATTACCTGGTGGCCGGCGGCAGCAGCATTGCCAAACGGTTCAACATTTCTGACCTCATCATCGGCCTGACCATCGTAGCGTTGGGTACTTCGGCACCGGAACTGATCGTAGGCCTAACGGCAGCCTGGAACGGCAAAGCTGAGGTGGCCCTGGGCAACGTTGTGGGCAGCAACATCGCCAACATTTGCCTCATACTCGGCATTTGTGCCATCATTACGCCCATGTACCTCCGACGCAATACCGTGCGATCCGAAATTCCATTGGTGTTGCTGGCGTCATTTGTTTGCCTGTTTTTGTCTCAAGACCAGCTCATTGACGGAGCGGCGACATCGTCGGTTACCCGCATCGACGGGCTGGTGCTCCTGAGCTTTTTTCTGGTGTACATGGCCTATATGTTTTCGATGGCGACCACAGAATCGGAAACCCAGGCCCCGCCAACCGAAGCCCCCGCGAAACAGATGCCGGTGTGGTTGGCCGGGCTCATGGTGTTGGGTGGCATTGTTGGTTTGGCTTTGGGTGGCGACTGGATCGTGAGGGGCGCTTCTGAGGTGGCGCGACAGTTTGGCATGAGCGAAGCCTTGATTGGTTTGACTTTGGTATCGGTCGGCACCTCTATTCCGGAATTAGCCACATCGCTGGTGGCGGCCACGCAACGCAAATCGGACATCGTGTTGGGCAATGTGGTGGGTTCCAATTTGTTCAACTCTTTTCTGATTCTGGGTGCCAGCTCCACGCTCTCGCCGTTGCCTTTGGGCAGCATCACGCTGACCGATTTTTTAGTGAACATTGCGGCCAGCATATTCTTGCTGGGTGCCGCATTTTTTTATTCGCCCAGCAAGATCACGCGTGTGGAAGGCATTTGCCTGCTGTTGCTGTACGCCGGATACATGTATTATTTGTTCACCAAAATATAAGTCTACAGCATTTTTTCTATTTCATAAATAGAATTCACTTTGCCCGCAAACAGGCAGTAAAACGCTGGTTGGTCTTGCAAACGCGTGATTTCGGTGGGCCGACCGTCGTCTATATAACTTGCTTTGAGCTTGGATTTGATGGTAAAATACGAAAACATGTACTGAAAATCGACCTCATCGCTGAAATAAACCCGCATTTGTGCCAGCATCTTGGGCGCATTGGGGGCAGGGCGTCGGGGGCATATGGTGCACACCCCCGGCGCATGCGGCAAACATGCGGGGTGGGCTTCAGACATGCAATCGAACCGTGGGAGGTTTTCGTACGAGATGTTGTGGTGGGTGTAGGCTACAGACGACAGGGAAAGCAAGCCGCTGCGCCCGTACGGCATGATGGAGCCAAATGGGCCATCCATGACCGTAAGTCCTTTTTGATCGAATGCCGAAGAACTCAGGAAAGCGATTTCCGATATTTCATGCGTGAGCTCCAGGTCTGGCAGCCCAAAAATCCGGTTAACCGCGTTGGTGGCGGCGTAAGTGGCGTTGATGACCACAGGCACCCGAAACGTGCCCAGGCGCGTATCCACCAGCCACGCTTCGCCGGTATTTTCCGCGCGGAGGGGCAGGGTAGTGGTGTGCAGGGTTATTCCGGGGTGTTCGGCCACGCGTTTGGTGTAGTGTTGCGCCAGCAAAACAGGGTCAAACGAGTATTCCTCGGTGAGGTACAGCGCTTCAAGGCGTTCGTAATTGAACAAAGGGTGTTGTTCCATGCGCTCGCAGCGGATGTTTAAATACGCACAGAAACGTTCAAACTGACCGGCGTCGGTAAACGACCCGTGGCGATCAATGGCATAATATTTTTCAAAAGCAAAATTCACCATGTCGCGGTGCTCATCGGTGAACCGTGTCTTGTGCTCGTCGCTCATGGCCGCCGTGGCCACACTCCGCGGGTAATGGTAGCCGCCGTGCAAGCGCGCCTGGTTGACGAGGGATGCTTTTCGGAAAAGCTGTTCTTCTTTTTCCAGCAGCACCACCGATGCGCCTTTGTCGGCCAAATACAACGCTGCATAACAGCCGAATAAACCGCCGCCGATGACGAGGAAATCGACGTGGTCTGCTGTCATGGCATCAATGGCGCTCAAGTTGATTCAGTTTTTGCTGCACCTGTGCCACCATTTCCCGGCTCACGTCCAAATGCGTCACTATCCGAATGGTTTGCGGCCCGAATCCGGAAACCTTGACGCCCATTTCGGCCAACCGGGCCATGAACGTTGCCGGTGTCCACGGCGGTGTCAGGTCAAAAATAACGATGTTGGTTTCTACTGGTCGGATGTTGGCGGCATAGGGCTGGTTCGACAAGGTTTCGGCCAGCATGCGCGCATGCTCGTGGTCTTCCCCGAGCCGATCTACATGGTGATGGAGCGCATAAAGACCGGCAGCGGCCAAAAAACCGGCTTGCCGCATGCCGCCGCCCATCACCTTGCGCACCCGGCGCGCCTCGGCAATGAAGTCGCGCGGACCCGTAAGCAGGGAACCAACCGGGGCACCCAACCCTTTGGACAAACACAGGCTGATGGTGTCAAATGCAGCGCCCATGTCGGCAGGGGCATCGCCCGTTTCCACCAGGGCGTTGAACAGCCGTGCCCCGTCGAGGTGCAGGGCCATTCCGTGTTTTTGGCACACTGCCCGGATGCCCTGAATGGCGTCGAGGGTGTACACGCTGCCGCCGCCTCGGTTGCAGGTGTTTTCGAGCACCACGAGGCTGCTTTTGGGCAGCCAGTCTTTCCGTTCTTTCACCGCTGCGTCCACGGCTTCGGCGTTCAAAATGCCGCGAGGCGTCCGAATGAGGTTGACCCCAATGCCGCTGTGGAAGGCGTAACCGGCCACTTCATACTGGTAAATGTGGCTCATTTCATCGCAAATCACTTCATCTAAGGGCCGGGTATGTACTTTCAGGGCAATCTGGTTGGTCATGGTGCCCGATGGACAAAACAAGGCGGCCTCATGGCCAAACAACTCGGCGCCATATGCTTCAAGTTGGTTGACCGACGGGTCCTCGCGGAACACGTCGTCGCCCACTTCCGCCGCCATCATGGCCTGGAGCATGCCGGGTGTGGGGCGGGTGACGGTGTCGGAGACGAGGTTGATCATAGCGGGTACGCTGTTCAGTGTTGTGGGTGCAAAGGAATGCCTTATTTGATGACGATGCTGCGGTATTGTTGGCGGCTTTTCAAATCTGTCAACAAAAGCCAGTATGCGCCACCCGGCAAATCGGCCACAGGGGTTTCCCAAACGGACTCCTTGTCCTGAAGGCTAAAACCGCGCACCCACTTCACCGCTCCGGTACCGTGGTACAAAACGGCCTCGTACGTGCCTGCCTGACCGGGCGAAACGTACAAACTGGATTGTGCAGGATTGGGATATACGGTTAACGGCAGCACAGCGGCAGCAGGACGGGTGGATATGATGTTGCTGTCGACCACCGCAGTAGCCGGCACGCGGATGCTTTCGCACGCAAGTCCCGGATAATCAATTTCCCAGTTGTAAAAATAATAATACCGTTCCAAACCGAAAACGGAGTTTTTGATGCTGATGACGCCAGGCAGCTCGTAAGGAAACTGCACGCCTTCGTCGCTGCGCCGCAATTGCGGACTGATGGTGCCCAAACTGCTCTGGTTGACATTCACGTCGGTGGTCAGTTGCAAGTCTGTACCCACGGGCAAGTCAAAATCAAGTTGAACAATCGACTCGCCGATGGGAATATTAATGGTTTTGGATTGTAGGACGTTGTTCTGTGCATCCAAAAGGTCTATTTTTCGTTCGGCGGCCACAGAGGCGTACACCTTTACGTTTTGCAGACGCACCTGCTGATAACAATCGAATATCAGGTTTCCGTTGAATTGGTTGCCGGATACCTCCGTACCCTGGTGGTCTACCGCGCCGACAAATGCATTGGCCTGATCAAACTCGATGATATTTTGCGCCCACAAGGTGGTGTCGCGCTGAAGGTTTTCCAACATCAATGTTTCGCCGTTGCCCACCAGCGCCCCGCCGGTTTCTGCACTGTACCAGGCGATCTGATTGCCCTGGGCCGTCAACTGGGCCGTGCCGCCAGGCCCAACGGTATCGCCTAGTGTGCCTGGTTCCGGCGCATCCAACACATATATTAATTGTGGGGAAGACGTAAAGGCAGCACAAACACCCTGAATGGTGACCGTGTAAGCACCCGGTTGATCTACTTCAATGGTTTCGGTGGTGTCGCCATTGCTCCACAGATACGCGTTCGCCGGGGAACTGCGCAATTGCACCACCGTACCCTTACAAACCACCGTATCGCCCAAAACCAGAATGTTCGGGGTTTCATCCGGATCGGTGATCAAGAACACAGGCACAGAAAGCGCCACGCAGCCCAATGAATCGGTTGCCGAAACCCGGTACAAACCACCCGTTTTGGCCACTATAGCCAGCGTGCTGTCGCCCGTATTCCAGTCATAATCAACAAAACCCGTCGGCGCATTCAGCACCACGCTGTCGCCCGAACAAAAAACGGGATCACCTGTGAAGCCAATCTGGATGGCTTCCACATAGCAACTACCTTCAGTAAGCGCAGCGTATTGATCGATAGAGGGTTGCAAGATTTTGTCTACCACACCGGAAGGCCAGTAGACCAGCACGGAATCGATTTCAGCAGCGTTTCCCAGGCCAAAAAGCATGCGCCCGCTGTTGGCTATGCCGTAGCTTTCTCCGCCGCGCACCTCGCGCACCTGCATGCCGTTTTTGTTGTACAATGCTATTTTGGCGCCAATGGCCGAACGGTTGCTTTGCACGCCGCGCAGGCTGAGGCCGAAATAGTGATTGCCGTTGCCGTTGTTCATCCAAAGGGCGTCCGGAATGGTGCTCGGATCGGTAAAAGCCAGGGCATAACCGGCGTAGATGTCCCAAAACCCGTCGTTGTTCAGGTCGCCCACCCCGTAAGATTCTATTTGATTGGCGTCGAAAAGGCCCTGCACCTGTGTGAACGTGCGGTTGCCGTTGTTTTTAAACAGGTAGTGGGTGGTGCCAGCCACCAGGATGTCCAAAAACCCGTCGTTGTCCATGTCCCTGAAAATACCCTGAATGGGCAATCCCTGGACCATGTCCAGCAAACCGGCCTGAAACGTAATGTCGGTAAAGTGGCCGCTGCCGTCGTTTTCAAGCAACTGGCTCGACACATCGTGGTTGGTGACGAAACAGTCGAAGTCGCCGTCGTTGTCTATGTCGCCAAAATCAGCCGTCCAGCTTTGCGCCCCGATGCGGAGTCCGGAGTCATTGTTGATGTCCTGGGTATACGTGCCGTCACCATTGTTTAAAAAAAGCTGGTTGATGCGCCTGGGGTCGCTTGGACTGTTGACCCCTTGACGGCATTTGGCGATGTACAAGTCCGGGTAGCCGTTGTTGTCCACATCGCTCCACACCGACCCGTAATTGCCCGAATCGTCGGACGCTGGCACCGTACTGAGGTCAATGACACTGGGATCGTAGCTCAGCTGTCCTGTTCCATCGTTCATAAAAATGCGGGAAGGGCCGTCGTCGTGGCACACAAAAGCGTCTAACCAGCCATCGTTGTTGATGTCGACAAAGTTGACGGCTTGCACAAATGTTTCCGGGTCGGTGATGTTTTGAATGCTGTAGGCGCTGCCGTCCTGGTTGGCGGTTACAACCTTGATGAAATCGTATGCGCCACCCACCAGCACATCCGAAAAGCCATTGTTGTCTATATCGCCGGTGCACAGCCCCCACTGGCTTTCGAAGCCCATGTTGCCCACCGACAATTCCCGAAAGGGTTTGTTGGCGGCTTGCTGGTGGTGTATGCTCATGTCGAAGCCATTGTACATGCGCACCACATCGTCCAGACCGTCGCCGTCCATGTCCCATACACCTATGGCCACGCCGCTGTAGCAAGGCCTGTCGCCCAGCAAGTCAATGCGGTTGGTAAATTGTATTTGGGCTTGTGCTGAAAAGGGTAACGCGAAGGATAAAAGCGCGGGGAAAATCAGGTACTTCATGTGGTTGCTGATGCTGCTTTGTAAAGAAAGGCTAAATGTATGGCGTTGATAGCAATCAATTTGTCCGGTATTGTCCAAGCGCTTGTTCGTTCGCTATTGAATCCACCAAATCAACGTCAACATCCAATAACGGCCTGCCTGGGTGAAAAAACCGGTCTGGTTGTACGAACCATTGCCTTCCGCCCGGGCGTATGGGTTAAACGGCGTCTCGTCGTATCCCTCGGAGGTGTAGCGGTAAGTCCAGCCGTTGTTGCTGTATCGGGCATCAAACAGGTTGTTGACCGACAACAACAGGCTGGCCCGTTGCCGGGAACCCTCGGGCGTCCAGTCGTAGTGCAGGCGAGCGTCCGCATAGGCGTAATCCGACAGGGTGGTGTGGTCGTTTCCGGTGTTGTCCAGGTACTGTTTACCCACGTATTTTCCTGTCAGACTCAATTCGAGGCGGTGTTGCTTTTGTTTCCAAAAGGCGTACCCGGTTTCTATGCGGCTCACCACAGCAGGCGAATAGGCTATGGGCGTATGGCGCCAGGTGAGCACGTCTTGCTGGCCGGTATCCCAATTGTCGCGGTATTCGGTAAACTGCCGGATGCGGTTTTGGCTGAGTGACAGGTTGGCGGCTACACGCAGGCGCGCAGTGGCCTGAACCGTTCCTTCCAGTTCCACGCCTGCCCGGTAACTTTCCGGCACGTTGGTGCGGATGTAGGCGCCTACTGCGTTGAGTCGACCGTCGAGCACCAGTTGGTCGCGGTAGTGCATGTAATACAGGTTGGCGGTGGCGTTCCAGGTGGCATTGTTCCACCGTAGGCCTGTTTCGATGTTGTGCAGGCGCTCCGGCTTGGGACGGGTATTGGGGGTAGACTGGGTGAAATCGTCGCGGTTGGGTTCGCGGTTGGCCATGCCGACAAAGCAATACGCCTGGGTTTGTTCGTTCAACTGCCTGCTCAGGCCCATTTTGGGGTTGAAAAAATGTAGGGTGGCCGTTTGGTCCACGTTGTTCAGGTTGTTGTCGTACCCCAAAAAAGTGTATTGCACCTGTCGGTATTGCAGGTCGACGAACATTTTCCAGTTGTTGCCGAAGCGCCTGTCCACTTTTCCGTACACATTGGCGTCGCGTTTGTCGGCGTTGTTTTCATAATAGCGCGTTTCCTTGGGCAGCGTTTCCGAGAACTCTGCCCAGATGACCTCGCCGTAATGCGCGCCTTCGTAGCGGCTCAGGGCACCGCCCAAAAGCCAATGCACGGTTTTGTCCGGCTTCCATTGCAAGGCAAAGGTGGCACCGTAAAAATGGTTATCGAGCCACAAACGCCGGATGAGGTCAGTGGTATCTGCCGTTGCGGCAGCGGGTACGCCGTAATCGGCAAACGCCTGATCGGCCTTGTATTGTTCAAAAAAGCCCTTTCCACGGGTGTAGTGGCCGTTCAGCTGGAGTTGCAGGTGGTTGGTCAACAAGCGTTTATAGTGCAATAAATAATGCGTTTGCCGGTAGTTGTCCACCTCGTTGTCGTAGGGGGCACCTGGTTTTTCGGTACCGGCCACGTTGTACGTCCGGCGCACAGGGTCGTCGGCGTATTGGGCGGGCACGCCATACCAGGCCTGGTACGTGACCTCTCGGCCGGAGAGCAGGTGGGCCTGAAACGAGTGTTTGTCGCCGATGTAGGCTCCGCTCAGGTGGTACGCATTCAGGTCGGCCGTGGCGCGGTCTATGTAGCCGTCGGACTGGATAGACGACAGGCGTCCGCTGAACGCCCAACGCCCGTCGAGCAAGCCTGTGCCCACCCGTGCGCTGTACTTTCGGGTGTTGAAGCTGCCCAACGTGCCGCTGACTTCGGCATACGGTTCGGGGTTCACTTGCGAGAGGTCGATGTTGACTGTGGCGCCAAACGCGCCTGCGCCATTGGTGCTGGCACCCACGCCGCGTTGCACCTGAATTTCAGTGGCCGAAGCCGCCAAATCGGGCAGGTTGACCCAAAAAACGGCCTGGCTTTCGGCGTCGTTGAGCGGCACGCCGTTGATGGTCACGTTGATGCGGGTGGGGTCGGCGCCCCGAATGCGCATGCCGGTGTACCCGATGCCCGTGCCGGCGTCTGAACTCTCCACCACAGAAGGCGTGGAGGCCAGCAGATAGGGTACATCCTGGGTGTGGTACATCCGTCGGATGTCGGCAGCCTTCAGATTGCTGTGTGGCACCGCAGCATCGGCGTCGGTACGGGTGGCCTGAATCACCACCGATTGCAGGGCGCTGGACGCCGTATCGGGCAAAGGAAAATCGTTTTGGGCTTGAACAAACCCGGTGGTGTGGGTAACGATACCCAAAAACACAGCGCAGGAGCTGCGCGACAAGTGGCCTGACGGCAACCTCCAAAAAGAAAACAACATAAAAGAACAAATGGTGTGAAACATCCACCGGCAAAGGGGTTTTGCCGGCGTGGTGATGCCACGGCCCCGTCTCAAAATCCCTTCCCGGCATAACCCGGGCAGGTTCGATGGGTATGATCTCAGCCGGGCTGTTTGGGCTTTCCCGCACAGCACCGGCACCCCGATGAGGGCGGCAAAGGTAATGCGGAATGCGGAATGCGGAATTCGGAATTTTTAGGACAGAGATTGGGTCTTTGCAGTGGTTTTGGGCTATTTGTGCTGGCGTTTATTTTTAAGTACGCGTTACTGGTACCAGAGACATTCCTTATATCTGTATCCCCATGCACATCATTCCTGCCGACACCCTGCCAGCCTTTCAATCGCTTATCGATTTTGACCCCTTGTTGGAACTGACCCGACGAGCAGAAGAGTGCTTGGAAGTGGATTATGATCACCTGCAACGTTTGCATAAAGCACCTGTCTATCTACACATTCTTCTTACACTTATATGCTCAACAACATGAAAACATTGACCTTTAAACATTGGGGTGGTATCCTCGCGCTGGCCTTGCTTGTATGTGCACTTCCTTTACAGGCACAAGAGGACGGATCCATTTTCATCGTCCAAAACATGGAGCACCATGCATCCCGCAACCCCTGCAAGGTGTTCATCGGCGTGGTCACCACTTCCGAATCGGGCAAGCTCGTGGTCACTGAGGTGGTGGAAAACTCCGCTGCCCAGAAAGCAGGCGTCCAAACC
>JBMOHO010000036.1:0-17664 GCA_049317805.1 Saprospiraceae bacterium | reverse complement strand
GCTTATCCTTAAAGATGTGCGTTCGCGCATCGTGGAATTCTTGAAAGAAAGCGCCGGGCGCCGTGGCCGCCAAGTCGGCTTCGAAACTTTGGTAAAACACGGCCTGACCCAACAAGACATTGCCAATCTGGTAGGTGCCAGCCGCCAGACAGTAACGGCTGTGCTGAATGAGCTCAAGAAATCGAACCTGATCTATTTTAACCGGAACACCATTTTGATCCGGGACATGGAAAAACTGAACTAAGCATCATTCTTCGATGGTGACCCCGGCGGCATTGGCGGCAATATAATATGCGCCTTTGATGACGGGCAATGCCCCGGCAGGAAGGGCCAGTTGCGGAACAATCTGCAACTGGCCCTTTGTGTTGCGCTGCACCAGCACCGGAATTTTCTGAAATACAGCGGCCGCACTATCTGCACGTACATACACGAAAATAAAGTTGCCCTCGTCTTGTTGGATCACTGCTTCTTCCGGCAAAAGCATGGCGTTTTCGGGCGTGATGGCGTTGTTTGCCAGTTGAGCAGTGGCAAACGCGCCTTGGGGCCAATGGGCTGGCCATGCGCCCTGCACGTGCACCCGCACGGCGTGCCGGGTAGCGTCTACCACCGGATCAATGCTGCTGACCACACCATGTACCCACGGCTCGCCGGCTAACTGTACCAACACGGCCTGTTTCGGTTTCACGGTGTGGCGTTCTTTTTCGTACACCCAAAAGTCAGCATGCATCTGGCTGCGGTCGCTGATGACACACAGGGTTTGTCCGGGCGACAGGAATGTACCCGGCGAGGCCATGATGTCGATGACCACCCCGCTTACGGGTGCGCGTAAACTCATCTCTGCGCTCAGGTTAGCGGTGTTCACCTGGGCCGGATCCATGCCGATCAGGCGCAATTTGGCTTCCAGTGCCGCCACACGGGTTTGCGCCTCCCGCCGTTCGGCATCCGCCTGTTGAAACAACTTGAGCGCGCCGGCATCGGCTTCTTTCAGCACACGGTAGCGGTCGTACTCGGCTTGCAGGTAGGGCATTTTTGCCTGGGTTTCCAGATACGCTTGTTGTACATCCAGCAAACCGGCATGCCGTAAAGTGGCCAATAAGGCCCCTTTTTGCACCGTTTGGTTTCGGGTGATGTGCAACTTGCTCAACACGCCTTCACCTGGCGGCGTGATCATGATCGTGTTTTCCGGGTGCACGGTCAGTTCGCCGGAGAGTACCGTGCCGTCCACGGAAGCGCTTTCATCGGTGTTCGGGTTCCCCCAAACGACGCCAGCCGTTTTCACCTGCATGTCGGTAAGCCGAAAGTCGGTGGACGCCGATTCGGTGGGCTCGGGCGCGTTGTTTAAAGGTGCCGGATTGTGCCCGCAGGCGGCCCACAGCATCAAAAGCGTGGACATCGATATCATTAGAATGGTATTTTTCATATTTTTTGAAGATTGAGGTAAAATGAATTGCCAATAGTTTGACAGGACACAGACCCAAACAGGCACTCAGCGCTGACCATCGCCGATGCCCAAAAGGTTTTCCAGTTCGAGCACCGTGCGGTTCAGGCTGTACAGGTTTTCCAGGTAATCCATTTCCATGTGCAGTGCGGCTTCCGTATTTTGCAGCAATTCCAGATAACCCATGGCGGCCTGTTGATACTGCAAAGAGGCATTGCGGCGCAGTTCTTTGGCCACTTTCAGGCCATCTGATTCATAATAATTGATTAGAATTTCGTATTTTTCCACCTCATGCAATAGGTGGCCCAGTTCAACGTGCTGCTCCAGCAAGACCTGCTGGTATTCCGCTTCGGCAACTTCCACGGCCATACCGGCGGCTTGCGTGCGCTGGCGAATGCCTTTGCGGGCAAGTGGCAATGCCAATCCGACCTGATAACCCGGAAACAGTTTATTGTTGGCCAGATATTGCGCATTCAGTCCTGCCTGAAACTGTGCGGCTCCTTGCACGGCGGCCACATCTTGTTGCGCCTTTGCCAGCGGAACGCCCGCAGCGGCCATTTGGGTACGGGTAGACAGTTGCAGTCGGGCGGTGTCAGCCAGCCGATATTCGGGTCGGTGAAATGGTTCAATGATGGGCTCTACCGGCTCTGCAAGCCCCAGCAACTGGCCCAGTACATAGTAATCAAATGCCGTTTCGTGGTGAATGGTTTCCTGTTCCAGCCGCACCCGCCGCACCCGGTCTTCTGACTGCATCTGTTCTGCCAATCCGGCCTCTCCTGTTTGGCGCCGCAGGGTGGCTATCCGCGAAAACTGTTGATACAGGCTGTCCAACTCCCTATACAAGGCGTTTTTTCGGTCTAAATAACTGAGGTGGCGGTACAGATCGCGTACCTCCAGCAGTACTTGTTGACGGGTCATGTATTTTTGGGCGGCCAGCAGGTCGGCACTCCGTGCATGCAGGTTTTGCTGAGCCAGGGTTTGTTTGCGGGCCGGAAAAGCCTGGTTGAGGCCCAGGGTGCTGGTACCGAACATCCCAAGATCGGGGTCAGCCGCGTTGTTTTGGTACAGGTCGGCTGGAGACCAAACCGGACGTGCTTGTGCCAGGGTTCGTTCTTTTTGGATACGGCCTTCGGCGGCTTGCAGCGCCGGGTGCCATTCGAGGATGCGTTCAATGGCCTGCTGTTCGGTCAGCCGGGTTTGTGCGGGGATGAAAAGGGGCAGCAACAACCCCATAAGCACCCAGAAACCCCGGGTTTTCAAAATAGAGAATTTTCCCGATGCGCCTGAAACGCCGGGGCCGCTTCCGCGAAACCACAACGCGTACAGTACAGGCAGCACCAACAGGGTGAGCAATGTTGAACTGATCAGCCCCCCGATGACCACCGTGGCCAACGGGCGTTGCACCTCTGCGCCCGCGCCGTGGGAGAGGGCCATGGGCAAAAAGCCCAGCGAAGCCACCGCCGCCGTCATGAGCACCGGTCGGAGACGCAACAGCGCGCCTTGCCGGATGCGGTCATATACGTTGTGCACCCCGTCTTTTTCCAATTGATTGAAATAAGCGATCAACACAATGCCATTCAACACCGCCACACCAAACAAGGCGATAAAGCCCACACCGGCCGAAATCGAAAAAGGCATACCCCGCAACCCCAGGGCCAACACCCCGCCAATGGCAGAGAGCGGTATGGCTGTGAAAATGAGCAATCCTTCTTTCACAGACTGAAAAGTGGCGTACAACAACAAAAAAATGAGCAGCAAGGCCACCGGAACGGCCACACTCAGCCGGGCTTTGGCCGCTTGCAGGTTTTCAAATTGCCCGCCGTATGCTATCCGGTATCCGGGCGGCAACCGGAGCCCCTGGTTCAATTGTTGTTGTACGCCGGTGATCACGCTTTCCACATCGCGGCCACGCACGTTGCCGCTCACCACAATGCGCCGACGGCCCTCATCGCGGCTGATTTGCGCTGCACCAGGCGCGTATTGTACGTCGGCTACTTCAGACAGCGGGATAAGCCTGCCGTCGGGCGTGCTTACCGGCAGTGTGGCCACATCGGCAATGTCTTGCCGGTGCATGGTGTCTAAGCGCAGCACAAGGTCGAAACGGCGTTCGTCTTCGAATACGGTACCTGCCGCAGCGCCGGCAAAAGCCGCACGCACCGTTTGGTTAAGGTCTCTGGGGTGCAGGCCATAGCGCGACATGCGGTCATAGCGGTAATGCACCACAATTTGAGCCTGGCCGTCCACTTGTTCCGTTTTGAGGTCGACCAAACCAGGCACATCCCGAATCAAGGCCTCAACATGGTGTGCGTAGTGGACGAGTGAATCGAGGTTATCGCCGAATATTTTTACGGCAATGTCGGAACGCACACCGGTCATCATTTCGTCGAAACGCATTTTGATGGGTTGTGTAAATTCAAAAGCCATGCCGGGCACCGCGGTGACGGTGGACTCCAGTTGTTCGATGAGTTCTGCTTTGGTTTCCGCCTTGGTCCATCCGGAAGGGTCTTTCAGCAAAATGATGTTGTCGGCCGTTTCAATGGCCATGGGGTCGGTCGGTATTTCAGCAGAGCCGATTTTTGAAATGACCTGTTCCACTTCGTCCGGAAATTGTTCCAGAATAACCTTTTGTACCAACCGATGGCTTTCGAGGGTTTGGGACAATGAACTGCCGGGAGGAAGGAATCCGTGCATCATGACGTCGCCTTCGTCCAGTGTAGGAATGAACTCACCACCCAGACGACCAAACAACCACAAGGCACTACACAACGCAAGGGCCGTAATGAACAGGGTAACACCTTTAAAGTGCAGCACCCAGTTTAAGACTGGTTCATACATACCCTGACACCAAAGGATGAATTTATCGGCAAAATTGGGCTTATCGCTGATGGTTTTGTTGAAAAACAGCGACGAAACCACTGGCACATAGGTAAATGTGAGCAACAACGCCCCCAGAAGGGCAAAAGAAACGGTTTGCGCCATGGGCCTGAACATCTTGCCCTCTACACCCACGAGGGACAGGATGGGCAAGTACACAATCAGGATGATGATGACGCCAAAAACCGAAGAGCGCATGATGCGGCTGCCGGCGTAAAACACGCTTTCATCCATCTCGGCCTGGCTAAGCCTGCGCGTACCCGTACGGTGGGCCAGACTGTGGAGGTGATAGAGCGTGGCTTCCACGACAATCACTGCGCCGTCTATGATCAGGCCAAAATCGATGGCTCCGAGCGACATGAGGTTGGCGGTTACGCCAAACAATTCCATCAAACTGATGGCAAACAACATGGACAAGGGGATCACCGAGGCAATGATGAGTCCGGCCCTCAGGTTCCCCACCAGCAGCACCAGCACCAGCACGACGATCAGCGCGCCTTCTATCAGGTTTCTTTCCACCGTATCAATGGTGCGTTGCACGAGTTTTTCGCGGTCGAGAAACGTGGTAATAGTCACACCCTCCGGAAGGGTTTTTTCCACCTCAGCCAGGCGCGCCTTTACGCGGCGGATCACCTGAGACGCGTTTTCACCTTTCAGCATCATGACAATACCCAGCACAATCTCGCCTTCCGCGTTGTGGCTCACAGCGCCATACCGGAGCGCGTGGCCCATCCGAACGTCGGCCACATCGGATACCAGCAGGGGCAGACCATTTCGGTTGGCCACCGTGATCTGGCGGATATCGTCTATGGTTTTTACAATACCCTCTGTTCGGATAAAATAGATGTCACTGTTTTTTTCGAGGTAAGCGCCGCCTGAGTTTTCGTTGGCGTGTTCAAGCGCCTGAAGCACCTGATCGATGCCGATGTCAAGCGCACGCAGCCGGTCGGGCGACACCGCCACCTCATATTGTTTGAGGTAGCCGCCAAAACTGTTGATTTCGACGACGCCCGGAATGCCCATCAACTGTCGTTTGACAATCCAGTCCTGTATGGTGCGCAGGTCTGTGGGCGAAAATTTGTTTTCGTATCCTTTTTTGGGTTCAATGCGGTAGTGGAGAATTTCGCCCAGGCCGGTGGAAATGGGCGCCAGCTCGGGCGTGCCAAAACCTGCCGGAATATCGGCTTCTGCCTGCTTCAATTTTTCATTCAGCAGTTGGCGCGCCAGGTATTTGTCGGTGCCTTCGCTGAATACCACGGTGACCACGCTGAGGCCAAACCGGGAGGTGGAGCGCAGTTCCAACACACCCGGGATGCCGCGCACTGCCATTTCGACCGGGGCTGTAACAAACTGTTCGACTTCCGAGGTGGATAAAGACGGGCAAATGGTCAGCACCTGGGCCTGGTTGTTGGTGATGTCGGGTATGGCGTCTATAGGCAAGCGCGAGAAAGACCAGACGCCGGCGATGACGATGGCGAGTGTAAAGAGCCCAACCAGCAATTTGTGCCGGAGGGAAAATTGAATAATGGGATCAAACATGATGCAGCCGATGGTTTTTTTTGCGATGGGCGCCGTTACAAGCATGAATAGCCTGCGTTTTACAAAACGCCAGGACAAGCAACGACAGAAAATATAAGGTGTGCAGGGCGCGCGTGTTATCCCTTGGGCGGCTGCCAAATATCGCTAAACGACTGGGTGGGCATCATTGCGCCATACAGAAACACTTTTCGTTCAGGGGCACACATTGGCGGATTGTACAAACAAAAAACGGGCAACACCGGAGGAAGCAATACCGGTTGAGCGCAGCAAAACTGATGGTGATGATGCTTTGTTTTGCCGGGCAAATCCGAGTGGTCGTGTGAATTGCGGTGCGACTGGTAGCCTGCTCCATAATGTTGTTCCCAAAAAACGAGAAATGAGGCACCGGGTTCTATGGCTAAATGCGTCTGATAGTGCTTCCACAAAGAGGGCAATTTGCCCAATTCCTCCCGGAAGGGCAGCGGCGCCACGGCCGTCCAGATGTATAAAACCAACAAACACCCACTGATGGAACGCATACGGCAAAGGTAAGGCATTGGTCATGGCATATCCAAATCCCAAATCTTCAACCATTTGCGAACTACCACATTTTAGGTATTTTTAACAAATTGTAAATATTCCGCGTATGCAATATTGGGTTTATGGGTTTGTGGCACAGGATTTGGAAACATGATTGGAAACGCAATCAAGCGTTTTCATGAAAAAGTTTGCATCATTAATCCAAAAAAAAGGCTTGGCCGGTCGTCTATTCCCGTACGATTCGTGCAAGCGAACATCCACCATGAGTCATTTACCCTCAACAAGTTCATTGGGATCGGCAGCGTCCGACGGCGGTATGCACATCCACGCAGGATCAACCAACCGGTTCATCGAGATGGCCACCATCCTGTTTCACATTCCGGCGGCGTCCAATGTGGTGCTGCGTGTATACGATCAAAGCGGGCAAACGGTGCATCAAAGGGACGAGCAATTTGAACCCGGCGACAATCATTTTCTCCTGCACCGCAGCGACCTTCCGGAGTCTGGTCTGTACCTCTACCGCTTAGAAACGGCATTTGGCGCGGGCATAAGGAAAATCATGTTGTACTAAAGTTTAGAGAAAGCGTTTTTTTAGTCGTCCTGTGGGTGTGCCCGCAGGACGATTTTTTTTACCCCCAAACATTATTTCGCCCACAACCATTTTTTTTGACCTCAACCCCATTTGCTGTGGTAAAAAATAATTAAGAGGTGTGAAGAAACCAAAATCGCGTCGTACTTTTGCCCGCGTTTTGCAGCGCAATTCCTTACGACGCCATCATGAATATTCTTCGCCCATATTGCTTTCTTCTGATTTTCAGCGCCTTTGCATTGGCTGTGCATGCTCAGGATGGTCATTCCCATCAGGAGGGTAGTGAACACCACGACCATAATCATTCGGCTCCCGTGCAAGGATCACACGATCATGCGCAACCCGACCAGCATAGCGCAGCAACCCACGGCACCGACGCAGTCGGGCATGAAGACGCGGCCGGAGCACACGAAGGATGTGGTCACACGGATGATCCCAACGCGCCATTCAATGCAGGCGAACTGGCCTTGCACCACATATCAGACGCCAATGCCGTACATATCGTTGGCGATTGGTACTTCCACCTGCCTGTTATCCTGTACGCACCCGGCCATGGCTGGAAATGGTCCAGCACCAGCACCTTCAAGGCGCAGCACCACGGCAACGGTACCGTAGCACAGGATGGCTACGTGTTGGTACACGGCAACGTCATGCGCGTGCAAGACCCCGCTTTCCCACAGGGCGAAGTACCGGTGAGCGAACCTTCCCACGAAACGACTACGGTCAACGGCAAAGAAAAAACAACTTACTACGTCAAGGCCAACGACATCTGCTACAAGTTAGATCCCAAAACCACCCTCGACGGTGGACTCATGGGCGGCGGCATCACCAGCTTTTACGATTTTTCCATCACGCGCAACGTGTTCACCATGTTGCTGGTGTGCGGACTCCTGTTCTGGATGTTCCGCGCAGTAGCCAAGGCATACACCGCACGCGACGGGCAGGCGCCCCGCGGATTGCAAAATGCCATGGAAACGTTTGTGACCTTCATCCGCGATGAAGTGGCCATTCCGAACATCGGGCACGGCTACGAGCGGTTTATGCCTTACCTGCTGTCGGTGTTTTTCTTCATCCTCGGCTTGAACCTTTTTGGCCAATTGCCGCTGTTTCCCGGCAGCGCCAACGTCACCGGCAACATCTCCATCACCATGGTGCTGGCGGTCATCACCTTCCTGATCACCAACCTGAGCGGCAATAAGCACTACTGGGAGCACACCTTGTGGATGCCCGGCGTACCGGCCTTGCTCAAAATACTGATTCTGACGCCCGTTGAAGTGCTTGGCTTGTTTTTGAAGCCCTTTACCCTCATGCTGCGTTTGTTTGCAAACATCACGGCAGGACACATCGTCATTGTCAGCTTTGTGAGCCTTATCTTTATTTTCGGCAAAGCGGGCGAAAGCCTTGGCGGCACTGCCGTCGGCCTGGCCGCATCCATACCGCTGACCCTGTTCATCATGGCCATTGAGTTGCTTGTAGCTTTCCTGCAGGCATACATCTTCACCATGTTGTCGGCCGTGTATTTTGGCATGGCTACAGAGGAAGCACACCACTAAACATTCGAAACCTAAAATTTTTTTCAATATGGAATTAGCAACTATTGGTGCAGGTTTGGCAGCCATTGGCGCCGGTTTGGGCATCGGCCTGATCGGTAGCAAAGCGGTTGAAGGCATCGCACGTCAGCCGGAAGCAACGGGTGACATTCGCGGCATCGTAATTCTGACGGCAGCCCTGATCGAAGGCGCCGCCCTGATTTGCATGGTATTGTCCTTCTTCGTTTAAGACCTGTCCGAAAACGACCCGGGTGGCAGCGGCAACGGTTGGTTGCTGCGCCGCCCGATTTTAGTAGCCACATTCCTCCTTTTTTAACCAATCAATGTTCGACCACATGCTTTTTCTGGCCGATTTCTCTGTCATCAAGCCCGATCCGGGCCTTTTATTTTGGACGCTCATCATCTTTGGCATCTTCTGGTATGCCATGAGCCGGTTTGCTTTTAAGCCGATTATGGCCGGTTTGAAAAAGCGCGAACAGGACATACAGGACTCTCTTGACCAGGCCCGCCAGGCCCGCGCAGAAATGACCAACATCCAGGCCGAACACGATAAACTCGTGGCCGAAGCCCGCGAAGAACGCGCCATGATCCTGATGGAAGCCAAACAGGCCAAAGAGGAAATCATAGCCGAAGCCCGCGAGCGCGCCAATACCGAATACCGCAACAAGGTGGAAAGCGCTATTCGTGACATAGAGAACCAGAAAATGGCCGCACTCATCGACCTGAAAAACCAGGCCGGCAAAATGGCCATTGAAATCGCCGGAAAAGTGTTGCACCGCGACATGGACAACAAGGCGGAGCAAGAGGCTTATGCGCAATCTTTAGCCAACGACATCAAACTGAACTGATCCGGCTCCCGCCGTCAAAATTGCCTATATGTCTGTCACCCGTATTGCCAACCGCTACGCCAAATCGATCATCGAACTGGCACAGGATCAGGGAAAACTTGAACCCGTGCACCACGATTTTCAACAACTTGGCATAGCCGCTCAAAACAGGGATTTTCAACTGTTGCTCAAGAGCCCCATCATTCACGCCGACAAAAAGATTGCTGTGGTGGAGGCCCTTTTCAAAGACAAAGTCGATGAACTAACCCTCGCCTATTTGCGGCTTCTCATCCAAAAAGGCCGTGAACAGTACGTCACAGAAATCGTTGCCGAGTTCGAGCAACAATACCGGTCCATCAAGCACATTACCCAGGTGCGCATCACGTCGGCCACTCCATTAAGCGACAAGGTGCTCGACACCCTGAAGTCCAAAATACTGGCCAGCGGCAAAACACAGGAAAATCTGGAAATGGAAACGGTCATTGACCCAAGCCTCATCGGCGGTTTTGTCATCGAATTTGATGATAAACGATACGATGCCAGCATCACCAGCAAACTGGACGACCTGCAAAAGTTATTTTCTAAAAACCTGTACGTCAGGGAAATATGAACCCCCAATACCCATTGAAAACCTCTTTTTTTAAAAACAACGTTAAAATCAAATCATAGTCATGGCAGACGTTAGGCCGGAAGAAATCTCCGCTATCCTCAAACAACAATTGTCTGGTTTCGGAGCCGAAACGAACCTGGATGAAGTAGGCTCCGTATTGCAGGTGGGCGACGGCATCGCCCGTGTTTTCGGCCTCAATGCAGCCCAGTCTGGTGAATTGGTTGAATTCGACAATGGCGTGCGCGCCATTGTATTGAACCTCGAAGAAGACAACGTGGGTATCGTACTCATGGGCTCCCCCGACGGTATCCGCGAGGGCTCCCGCGTGAAACGCACTGGTCTGATCGCCTCTATTCAGGTTGGCGAAGAATTTGTCGGCCGCGTAGTGAATCCGCTGGGCCACCCCATCGACGGCCGCGGCCCCATCGGTGGCGAAAAGTTCGAGATGGCCCTGGAACGCAAAGCGCCAGGCGTTATTTACCGCCAACCGGTGAACGAGCCCCTGCAAACGGGCATCAAAGCCATTGACGCCATGATCCCCATCGGCCGCGGCCAACGCGAGCTGATCATTGGCGACCGCCAGACCGGCAAAACGGCCATTGCGGTTGACACAATCCTGAACCAAAAAGAATTTTACGACCGCGGCGAACCGGTTTACTGCATTTATGTGGCATCGGGCCAAAAAGCGTCTACTGTCGCTCAAGTAGCCCGCATCCTGGAAGAATACGGTGCCATGGCGTACACCGTTATTGTGGCCGCTTCCGCATCCGATCCCGCGCCGTTGCAGTTCTACGCACCGTTTGCCGGCGCAGCCATCGGTGAGTTTTTCCGCGACACCGGTCGGCCCGCACTCATCATTTACGATGACCTTTCCAAACAGGCCGTTGCCTACCGCGAGGTATCGCTGCTGCTGCGCCGTCCGCCAGGCCGCGAAGCTTATCCGGGCGACGTATTTTACCTCCACAGCCGTTTGCTCGAGCGTGCCGCCAAAATCATCAACGACGACACGGTGGCCCGTCAGATGAACGACCTGCCGGAAAGCCTCGTGAAAGCGGGCAAAATCAAAGGCGGCGGTTCGCTGACTGCGCTTCCGATCATTGAAACACAAGCTGGCGACGTGTCGGCCTACATCCCAACCAACGTGATTTCCATCACCGACGGCCAGATATTCCTCGAATCCAACCTGTTCAACGCCGGTGTTCGCCCCGCCATCAACGTGGGCATCTCGGTAAGCCGCGTAGGGGGCTCAGCCCAGATCAAATCAATGAAAAAGGTGTCGGGTACGCTTAAGCTCGACCAGGCACAATACCGCGAGTTGGAGGCCTTCTCCAAATTCGGCTCCGACCTCGACCCGGCCACCCAGGCCGTACTCGCCAAAGGTGCCCGCAACGTGGAAATCCTGAAGCAACCACAGTACAGCCCGGTATCTGTAGAAAAACAGGTGGCCATCATTTACCTCGGCACCAACAACCTGCTCCGCGATGTACCCCTCGAGAAAGTGCGCGAGTTTGAAGACATTTTCCTCATGAAAATGGAAAACAGCTTGCCCGAAATCCTGGAAGAGTTCCGCAAAGGCAAACTCGAAGATGCCAGCCAGGCTAAAGTGAAAGCGTTGGCGGCCGATTTGTCCGCGCAGTACAAGAAAAACTAAACCATGGCCGGAGGACTTAAAGAAGTACGCGAGCGGATCAAGTCGGTGATCAACACCCAGCAGATCACCAAAGCCATGAAAATGGTTTCGGCCGCTAAATTGCGCAAGGCACAAAATGCGATTGTTCAAATGCGCCCTTATAGCGAGCGCCTGAACCGCATGCTGTCGAACATCCTGTCTAACCTCGACGGCGATGCCTCTACCAGCTTTGGACAGGCGCGCGAGATCAAAAAAGCAGTGGTGGTGGTCATTACCTCCAACCGGGGTTTGTGTGGCGCTTTCAACACGAATATTTGCAAGGAGGCCATTTCCCTGATCAACGACAAATATGCCGTACAACGCGCCAATGGCGGCCTCACGGTCTTGTTTATCGGCAAAAAAGGGTATGATTACTTCCGCCGTCGTTTCACCGATATGGCGTTCAATACCGAGTACCAGGGACTGTTCAACACCCTGACTTACGACAGTGTGAGCGCTCTGTCTAAAAAACTGATGGAACAGTTTTCGACCGGTCAGGTCGACGCCGTAGATGTGGTGTACGGCCACTTCCGCAACGCCGCTACCCAGTTCCCTTCGGTCGAAAAGTGGCTGCCCGTGCCCAAAATTGAGGCAAAACCAGGTTCGGCCAAGGAAAAACGCCACGATTACCTGTTTGAACCCAACAAACAGGAGTTGCTCGAAACCCTGGTGCCCAGCATCCTCCAACTGGGTTTCCACAAGACATTGCTCGACACCCACGCGTCTGAACACGGCGCGCGCATGACGGCGATGGACAATGCTACAGACAACGCCAGCGAACTCCTCAAAGAACTGCGCGTCAATTACAACAAGGCCCGCCAGGAAAGCATTACCCGCGAGTTGTCGGAAATTGTGGGCGGAGCCGCTGCACTCGAATCATAATGGGGCTTGTTCGGGGCCTAAACCTCGAACAAGCCTTTTTTACTGCTTCACCACCCAAGGTACTGGAGCCTGTTTTTCTTCACCCAAAGGCGCAAGAATTCGGCGTGCTTGCCCCTCAGCCTGCTGTTGTGTTTGCCCTTAAATTGCACTACGTTACGGTGTTGGTCCAATTGTATGGTGGCGTAGGGTTCACCATCGACCCTTAAGCTCCAGATGGAACCTGCGTTTTTATGGCAATAATCGCCATATGTACCAACACAATGGTGCATCGCGATGCCCTCTTTCATCAGTTCCAGTTCATTGCACAACCGGCAAATGACCATTCCGTCGTAGATGCCACTGCCCATAAACTTTTGTGGCAAGGATGGCTTTGGAAATGGTATGCCTAAAATGCTTTTTTCCATCCCCGCTATGCTTTGTTGCCAACTGTCTACTTGAGCCAGCACAGCGTGTGGTTCCGTAAATTGAAGCTCGGGCCGTCCGCTTGATTGCATGATGTGTCGTTCAATTCGGTAGTCAATGTTCTCAAAAGGGTTTGCCACAAAAGTGAGTAGCTGGCGAATCTCCTTTTGCGTAAATTCTTCGAAATGCGCGATAAAAAACAACAATGCCTCTAAAAGGTATTTTTCCCCCAAAGGTGAAAAGGTTGGCATACAAGCAGCGAAAAGCTCGGTCAATGGCTTGGGGGCACCAAGAATATCGGCTTGTGCATACCGCAGGGCCACTTGAAGCGATAACTTTTCGGGCACCTCAAACACTTTTGTCAAGAGTTTTTTCAGAAAGACCGGTGCCGCCTCAGGTAAAAGTGGGGCAATGGACGGATCGACCACAAATTGCGACAGCCAAGGCACCGTGTCTACCTGCCATTCGCCGGATGCCAGCAAGCGCAGGCGTTCATTGTGGTATACCTTGAGCGGCGCTTTAGCCATCACCCGTTCACAGAAACTCTGGTATACCCGGCTGCCGTCCTGCGTGCGGGGCGGTGTCCAATGGCTCAAGTACGCACGCCGGTTGGGCCGCTCGCAGTACATCACCACGATAAGTAAAAACAACGGGTTGGTTTGCAACAGGTTGTTTACGTTTTTCCGGCGCAATACACACGGCGATGTCCTTTTTACAGGATCGCTCACCGTGCCTAAAAACGGTAAAAGGCCGGGTGTTGAGCGCTTTTTTTTGCGGACTTTTACTTTCCTAAGTGCTTCCAATTCCAACGTACGGACATGCAGAAGCTGTGTCTCTTTGTAGAGACGGGCGGCTCGGTTGGCCATGATCCATGAAATTTTAGGAGCTACACAAGTCGTGTGTAGTTCAACTGGATGTGCCTTCTCGCAAGGAGGCTATTTGGACTGTTTTAAGAAACGAGTGCGTGCGCTCAGGCGAACAGGCACCCAATATTATTGGTAAGCCGACACATAACGATTCGATTTAAATGTTAACCCCCTAACACGTCTCTGTGCAGTAATGGTTCCATTTCATAAGGCAAAAAGATGATTAATGATAAATTAACGCCATGTACCTGCAAAATATGTATACAGTTGCGGTATATTTGGCTGTTGCATTAACAATTCGAAAAACCTGTATGGCACATTACGACATCATCATCATCGGTACCGGTGCCGGTGGCGGTACGCTGGCCCTTAAACTGGCCCCTTCCGGCAAGCGCATACTTATTCTCGAACGCGGTGACTACATCCCCCGCGAAAAGGAAAACTGGGACACGGAGGAAATTTTCCTGAAAGGCCGATACAAAGCCAAAGAAAATTGGCTGGACAAAAACCAAGCGGTTTTTCACCCCGGAACATATTATTGCGTTGGCGGTAACACCAAAGTGTATGGCGCCGCGCTGTTGCGCATGCGCGAGCGCGATTTTCAGGAACTGCAGCATCATGGTGGCGTATCGCCCGCCTGGCCCGTCGATTATGCCGAAATGGCACCCTGGTACCTGGAGGCCGAACAGTTGTACTCCGTTCACGGCCAACGCGGCACCGACCCCACTGAACCGCACGAGGCACACCCCTACCCCAAGCCTCCCCTGGCCCATGAACCGCGCATCCAACAGTTGCACGATGACATGCTTACCCTGGGGCTTAAACCGTTTCCGTTGCCCATGGGCGTGCGCACGGGCCAAACAACCGCCGAAGCGCCCTATACCCTCGATCGTTTTGACGGTTTTCCTGACGCCGCCGAAATGAAGTCGGACGCCCACGTTGTAGGCGTGCGTGAAGCGCTTAAACACGACAATGTGACCCTGCTGGTCAATTGTATAGTAGAGCGCCTGGAGACCGATTCCTCCGGCATGGAAATAAAGACAGTGCATGCGCTGCACCATGGCGATCCGATCTCCTTTTCTGCCGATTTGGTCGTGGTGTGCTGCGGCGCCGTCAATACCGCCGCCCTGCTGCTGCGCTCTGCCAACGAAAAACACCCCAACGGCCTGGCCAACGGCTCCGATGTGGTGGGCCGCCACTACATGTGCCACAACAACTCGGCCATGTTGGCCATTTCCCTGAACCCGAATCCGACCGTGTTTGGTAAAACACTGGCCCTGAATGATTTCTACTTTGGTGACGAGGATTTTGCTTTCCCCATGGGCCACATCCAGATGCTCGGCAAATCTGACCCGGTGATGTACCGCGAAGACGCGCCGTTTTTTGCCCCGGGCTTCACCTTGGAATACCTGGCTGCGCACACTTTGGACTTCTGGATGACCTCCGAAGACTTGCCCGATCCGGAAAACCGCGTTACGCTCACCGCTGCGGGACAAATACAGTTGCATTACACCGAAAACAACCTGGAAGGACACGAGCGGTTGATGAAAAAACTCAAGTGGATACTGGAACACGCCGGTTTCGAACAGCACTTTTTGCCCAACAATATCTATTTAGGCAAAAAAATACCCATTGCAGGCACGGCCCACCAGTGCGGCACGGTGCGTTTTGGGCTTGATCCGGCCACCTCGGCGCTCGATCCATGGTGCCGCGCCCATGAAGTGAAGAACCTCTATGTGGTCGATGGCAGCTTCTTTCCGTCCAGCTCGGCCGTGAATCCGGCGCTCACCATCATGGCCATGGCCTTGCGTGTAGGCAATCACATCAACAACCTTTAAAACGAAACGCCAAATATGTACCAACAACCAAACAATCGACTTGCCAACCAAACCTGCATCGTCACCGGCGCCAACTCCGGCATCGGGCGCGACGTGGCCCTTGCCATGGGCGCAGACGGCGCCAATGTGGTGATCAATTACATCAGCCATCCGGAAGCGGCTGAAGAGATCGCCGACATGATTGAAAAAAACAACACCCTGGCCAACGCCATGGTCTTCAAAGCCGATGTGAGCAAAGAAGATCAGGTACAAGCCATGTATAAAGCCACTGTAGACCATTTTGGTACGGTAGACATCGTGGTGGCCAACGCTGGCTTACAGCGTGATGCCCCTATGCATGAAATGACCATGGAGCAGTGGCAACTGGTGATCGACGTGAACCTTACCGGCCAGTTTCTCTGCGCCCGTGAAGCCATTCGGGAATTCATCCGCCGCGGCCGCCGCCCGGAAGTGTCGCACGCCCTTGGCAAAATAATCCACATGAGTTCGGTTCACGAGGTCATTCCGTGGGGTGGACACGCCAATTACGCAGCCTCTAAAGGTGGCATAGTGATGCTCATGCAATCCATTGCCCAGGAATACGCCCCCATCGGTGTACGCTGCAACAGCATTGCGCCGGGCGCCATCCAAACCAAGATCAACGAAGCGGCCTGGTCTACGACGGAAGCCCTCAACAAACTGCTGGAGCTTATCCCGTACAAACGCATGGGTCAACCTTCCGATATTGGTGCAGCCGCAGTTTGGCTGGCTACCGACGAATCGGACTATGTAAACGGCACCACCTTGTTTGTGGATGGCGCCATGACTTGCTACCCGGGTTTTGCGGAGAATGGATAGTTCGATTTCGGATTTGGGATTTCGGATTTGGGATTTGATTATTTGCACGTAAACAAAGATTAGTTATGCTTAATTCGCAATCTTCTCAAGAGCATCAGCGGCTTCGCGAGCATTACAGCCGCGAAAAAAACTGGATGAAGTGGGGGCCATACTTAAGTGAGCGGCAGTGGGGTACGGTGCGCGAAGATTACAGCGAAAACGGCGACGCCTGGAATTTTTTTCCCTTTGACCATGCCCGCAGCAGGCAATATCGCTGGGGGGAAGACGGCATTGCCGGCATTTGCGACGAGTTTTGCTACCTGTGCTTCGGCGTGGCGCTCTGGAACGGCAATGATCCGTTCATCAAAGAGCGCCTGTTTGGCCTGACCGGCCCGCAGGGCAACCACGGCGAGGACGTCAAGGAATTGTACTATTATTTGGACAACACGCCGTCGCACGCGTACATGAAGCACTTGTACAAATACCCGCAGGCTGCTTTCCCGTACGCCGATTTGATTGAACAAAACCGCAAACGGTCCAAACACGATCCGGAATATGAACTGCTCGATACCGGCATTTTTGACGGAAACCGGTATTTCGACGTGTTTACCGAATACGCCAAAGCCGACGCCGAGGACATCCTGATCAAAATCACCGCTTACAACCGTGGTGAACAGGAGGCGCCGCTCACCTTGCTGCCCACACTGTGGTTTCGCAACACCTGGACCACCGGCCAAACCGCCAAACCTGGCATGGAACTCGATGTGCTCCACGAGCAATATGGCCACACCCGTTTGACGCACGACAAAATTGGAGATTACCATTTCTATTTCGATCGTCCAACGTACACTTTGTTTACCGAAAACGAGAGCAATACAGAGCGGCTTTTTGGCGTGCCCAATGCATCGCCGTTTGTCAAAGACAGCATCAACGACGCCGTGGTTGGCGGCCTCGCCAATGTATTGGATGACCATAACTTCGGCACCAAGTTTTCACCCTTGTATCAGCTCAACATTCCGGGCGGGGAGTATGTGGAAATTCGCCTCCGATTGTCGCGCCAGGCGCATGAGCAAAACCCTTTGCAAGCCTCTTTTGATGCGATATTTGCTTCACGACAGGCCGAGGCCAACGACTTTTACGCATCACTGGCCCCAGCAAACGCCGATCCGGAATTGTTGTCCATCCAGCGACAGGCGTTTGCCGGAATGTTGTGGACCAAGCAATTTTACCACATCGACATGCCGC
>JBMOHO010000035.1:0-18201 GCA_049317805.1 Saprospiraceae bacterium | reverse complement strand
CGGAGGACTCGGTCCTTTTTCTCACGAATGTCTCGGTATCGTAACGCTTCCATCCCGCTAAGGTAGGTGCGCGTCATCTTATCACTATAATTCTGTATACTGTCTATTAATAAAAGAAAACAGGACAGTGGGATCACCGCCGCGGTAGGAGCCGAAAACCATTCGGCTCAGGGTCAATTCCGGGGTTATGCTGTCGGGGGGCCCCTGCCTGGTTTCGAGTCTACTGACTGTTCAGTGTATGTATGCGCAACTGAAAAAACAGATCCAACAGGTCGTTGCAGGGTTACGAAAACCCATGCGCAGGGTTGCGGCAAAACCGGCGTTGAAAAGAAAAAGGTGCAAAGATGGCAGTGCTCTGGCTCGTACCGATCATCGTGCAAATGCTGTTGTTTGCCGTTGTACGCGGCTTCACAAGCGGGCTGATCGTGTTCATGCGCATGGGAAAACAGCGCATGCGCCATGCGCAGGCTGAAAGACAACAGAAATACACCCAACAAGAGTGTACTCAATACCCGCAAAGCCTTCCCGGATCGGAACATGTAACAAAGATACGTTTTTTTGTGGCGTTATTAACTGCCTGCAACCAATTTTACAATAGCCTAACAAAAAGGCCATCCCCGAAACAGGGATGGCCTATGATATGAATCGTTACAAGCGCGCTCGTTTTTCCTTCACCCTTTTGAGCTGTCGTTTCAGGGTATCGAGGCTTGAGTCTAAGGCTGCCTCAAATGTAGTATCCGTTTTTTTGTCGACAACGTATCCGCCTGGAATCGACAAACGGACTTCCGTTATTTTTTCCCGAATACGGCCGCCGGAGTCCTGCAGTTTCAAAAACACGTCAACAGCGGTGATTTTGTCAAAAAAACGCTCCAAACGGGCCAATTTCCGGGTTGCATAATCCACCAACTTCTCGTCGGCATGGAAATGCAATGATTGCACTCTGATTTCCATAATCACACAATTTTAATGAACGGATAAATGTTGAGCTTTCATACGCCAAAAACAGATGGCGTATTGTAAGCGGGTTCAATTTTAAAGCGTTTTTCGGAAATTTCCAAACAGGTACATTGTCTTTTCGTCGATTTACCGATTTTTGTCTTTTTTAACCGCAAACACTCCATAAATTTCCATGCAAAACAATACGGAAACCATATTCCTGCGCGATGTTTTTGACCGGCAGGCCAAAAATCAATGGGCAGTGGCGCGCAGCACCGCCACCGAACGCATCGTCAAGTTGAAGCGCCTGCACGATGCTATGCTGCGGTACCAAGCCGACATACAGCAGGCATTGTGGAGCGACCTGCGCAAAGGACAAACGGAGGTGGACATCACAGAGATCAGCACCACCAACTCGGAAATCCGTTTCACCATCAAACGCTTGCGTACCTGGATGGCCACTAAACACGTGGGTGCGCCCATGGCTTTGTTTGGCTCCCGTTCCGAAATTCGCTATGAACCCAAGGGCGTTTGCCTCATCATCTCGCCCTGGAATTTTCCCGTTTTACTCACCATTGGCCCACTGGCTTCAGCCATTGCGGCGGGCAATTGCGTGGTGGTCAAGCCCTCCGAACACGCGCCTGCAACGGCTGCAGTGATGCGCCGCATGGTGACCGAATTGTTTTCGCCAGAAGAAGTATGCCTGGTAGAAGGCGACGCCGAGGTGGCCCAAGCGCTGCTGGCAATGCCCTTTAACCACATTTTCTTCACGGGCAGCCCACAAATCGGGAAAATAGTGATGGAAGCGGCCGCAAAACACCTAAGCTCGGTAACACTCGAGCTGGGTGGAAAAAATCCGGTGATTGTAGATGAAACAGCAGACCTTGACTGGACGGCTGGCCAACTCGCCTGGTTCAAAGGCATGAACGCGGGCCAAAGCTGCGTGGAGCCCGATTATGTGCTCGTGCACGCCAATGTACACGATGCCTTGCTGGCCAAAACGGCCCAGGCCGTTGAAAAACTATACGGCGCTACGCCCGAAGCCCGGCAGTCGTCGCCAGACCTGTGCCGTTTGATTCACCAACGCCACTTTGAACGGGCCAAACATTACATGGACGATGCAGTGGCCAAAGGCGCCCATATTACTTTTGGCGGCCGCACCGATGCCGCTGAACGTTATCTGGAAACCACCCTGCTCCAGGATGTACCCGATGAGGCCGAACTCTGGTCTGATGAGTTGTTTTCTCCATTGTTGCCCTTCAGGACGTACCAAACCCCCGACGAAGCCATTGCTTTTGTGCAACAACACCCGCGCCCCCTGGCATTTTACATTTTCAGCCGCAACCAACAAAACATCAAGCGCCTGATTCAACATTCACGCGCAGGCACTACGGTGGTGAACGACATCGCCCTGCAGTTTTACAACTCGGAACTGCCCTTTGGCGGCGTGAATTACAGCGGCATCGGCAAGGGACACGGTCATTTCGCTTTTCTGGAATTCAGCAATGCCCGGGCAATCGTCCGCCAAAACAGTTGGTTGCCCGTGACCCGGTTTTTCAGACCGCCATATGTACAACACTCATTTTGGGTTAAATGGCTCATCCGTGCGCTGACGAGGTGGTTGTGAGTTGAGTTTAGGAGTTGAGGAGTTGAGGGGTTGAGGAGTTGAGGAGTTGAAAATAGCAATAGGTTTTGAACAGTCTTTACCAAGTCCTTACCTTTCCGGGAACTTACTGAAATCCATTACCGTTATACATCAACTCCTCAACCCCTAAACTCCTCAACCCCTAAACCCCTCAACTCCTAAACTCCTAAACTCCTCAACCCCTCAACTCCTAAACTCCTAAACTCACCTTGACAGGAACCGTCATCAAATCCACCGGCAGTTGGTACAGTGTGCGCCTCGACGAGCAAGACGGGGGCAGGGTATTGCAATGCCGTATCGTCGGTAAATTTCGTCTGGAAGACGTGCCATTGACCAATCCGGTGGCCGTAGGCGACCGGGTGGAATTGCAAATGGAAGACCAGGACGACGACCAGGCGCTCATCACCGGCATCGGGGAGCGCCGCAATTATGTGGCGCGTCAGAGCCCGCGCAAAAAACATGACCTGCACCTCATGGCGGCCAACATAGACCAGGCGGTACTGATCGTCACCGTGGTGCATCCCAACCTGAAACCGGGTTTCATCGACCGCTTCCTCATCATGACCGAGCAACACGAAATACCGGTCACCATTGTATTCAACAAAGCGGACTTATACGACGAGGAAGACCTCGGCGTATTCCTGAACATGCGCGACGTGTACACCGCCATCGGGTACGGTGTGCTGCTGACTTCAGTCGTGGAAAACGGCGGTCTCGATGCCCTCAGGGAGGTATTGCGGGGCAAAACCACTTTGATGAGCGGACAATCGGGCGTGGGCAAAAGCAGCCTAGTCAACGCCATTCAACCACAAATGGGCCTGCGCACGGGCGACATCAGCGGCTACTCCGGTAAAGGGCAACACACCACCACGTTTGCCGAAATGTTTGAATTGGACTTCGGCGGTCGGCTCATAGATACGCCGGGGATCAAAACCTTGTCGTTCAACAACCGAGACCCGCAAGATGTGGCGCACAGTTTTCGCGAGTTTTTTGCCCTGTCGGCGCAGTGCCGCTTTGGCGGAGCCTGCCTGCACCGCCACGAGCCAGGGTGCGCCGTGCACGAAGCCCTGCGCCAGGGTGCCATCAGCGAATTGCGCTACATGAACTACCTCGACCTCATCCAGGAAGCGGAAGATCAAAATTATTGGGAGCGGCGGAAAGAGTTTTAGTACTTGTTCGGGATATTAGTTGTACAGGTACATGCTCCTGTTCCGTTCCAGTTCTCTGAAATAGGGGTCTTTTAAGTCTTTGATGAAGTGAATGGCCTCTCCGGTCGATTTCATCTCCGGTCCAAGGCGTTTATCGACACCCGGGAACTTGTTGAAGCTGAACACCGGAATCTTGATGGCGTAGCCTTCCAGCTTTTTTTCGATGTGGAAATCTTTGAGCTTGTGGGTGCCCAGCATCACTTTCGTGGCAATGTTGAGGTAAGGCACACCATACGCCTTGGCAATGAACGGGGTGGTGCGCGAAGCCCGGGGGTTGGCCTCTATGACGTACACATGGTCGTCTTTGATGGCAAACTGGATGTTGATGAGGCCCCGGATGTTGAGCGCCCGGGCAATGCGTTCGGCGTATTCGCTCATCATGGCCACCGCATGTTCGGATAGGCTGAACGTAGGCAGTACGGCGCTGGAATCGCCCGAGTGAATGCCGGCAGGTTCGATGTGTTCCATAATGCCCATGATGTGCACCTCATCGCCGTCGAAAATGGCGTCAATTTCAGCTTCGGAGGCGCGCTCCAGAAACTGGTCGATGAGCACCCGGTTATCGGGCATGTGCTTAAAAATGGTAAGCACCTGGCGCTCCAGTTCGTTGTCGTTGATCACAATTTTCATGCGCTGTCCACCCAATACGTAAGACGGGCGTACCAGCAAGGGGTATGGAATGGTTTTAGAGACTTCGAGGGCCTCATCGACGTCGCGGGCGATGCCGTACTGCGGGTATGGAATGCCCAGTTCTTTGAGCAGGTCGGAAAAACGGCCGCGGTCTTCAGCCACGTCCATGTCGTTGTAAGAGGTGCCAATGATGTTCCAGCCATTGCGGTGGAGGTCTTCAGCGAGTTTGAGGGCCGTTTGGCCGCCGAGCTGCACAATGACGCCTTCGGGTTTTTCGTGTTCGAGAATTTCTTCGAGGTGTTCCCAGAAGACGGGTTCGAAGTAGAGTTTGTCGGCAATGTCGAAGTCGGTGCTCACTGTTTCCGGGTTGCAGTTGACCATAATGGCTTCGTAACCCACTTCCTTGATGGCGAGTACGCCGTGCACGCAGCAGTAATCGAACTCGATGCCTTGTCCGATGCGGTTGGGGCCAGAGCCGAGCACGACGATCTTTTTTTTGTCGGACGGGATGCTTTCGTTGCGGTCGTCGAAGGTGGAGTAAAAGTAATTGGTGTGGCTTTCAAATTCAGCGGCGCAGGTGTCCACCATTTTAAACACGCGTCGGATGTTGAGTTCCTTGCGGCGGCGGGTGACGTGTTTTTCGTCTACGCGCATAAGCCATGCGATCTGGGCGTCGGAGTAGCCGTTTTTCTTGAGTTCGAGGAAAAAGTCGTAGGACAGGTCATCCGGTACGTTGAAGCGCAGGATTTGGTCTTCCATTTTGACCAGGCCTTTGATTTGCTGGATAAACCAGGGATCAATGCCGGTTAGTTTTTGCACCGATTTAGAGGGGATACCGAGGCGGAGGGCGTCTTTGACGCGGTAGATGCGGTCGTCGGACACCAGTTCGAGGCGTTCGAGGATGTCTTCCGTTCTGATCCACTCCTTGCGGTCGGCGCCGAGGCCCATGCGGTTGTTTTCCTGGCTTTGGCAGGCTTTCTGGAGTGCCTCGGTGAAGCAGCGGCCGATGGCCATGACCTCGCCAACCGATTTCATTTGCAGGCCAAGTTTGTGGTCGGCGCCGGGGAACTTTTCGAAGTTCCAGCGCGGCATTTTGACGATCACATAATCGAGCGTGGGCTCGAACATGGCGCTGGTGGTTTTGGTGATCTGGTTCTTCAACTCGTCGAGGGCGTACCCGATAGAGAGCTTGGCCGCTATTTTGGCGATGGGGTAGCCTGTGGCTTTGGACGCCAAGGCCGAGGAACGCGACACGCGGGGATTGACCTCAATGGCGAGGAGTTCTTCGGTGGCGGGGTTTACGGAGAACTGGACGTTGCAGCCGCCGGAGAAGTTGCCCAGTGCGCGCATGATGCGGATGGCCTGGTTGCGCATGCGCTGGAAGGTGGTATCGGATAAGGTCATGCTGGGCGCCACTGTGATGCTGTCGCCCGTATGGATGCCCATGGGGTCGAGGTTTTCCACGGTGCAGATGATGACCACGTTGTCGAGGTGGTCACGCAGAAGCTCCAGCTCAAATTCTTTCCAGCCCAGCACTGCTTTTTCCACCAGTACCTCGTGGGTGGGTGAAGCGTCGAGGCCGCGCTTGAGGGCATCGTCGAATTCTTCGTCTTTCAATACAATTCCGCCGCCATAACCACCCAGCGTGTAAGAGGGCCGGATGACCAAAGGGAAACCAATTTTCTGGGCAGCTTCTTTGCCCTCCAGATATGAGTTGGCGATGATGGAAGGTGCCACGTCGATGCCGATTTGGATCATGAGGCGTCGGAACTCCTCGCGGTTTTCGGTGCGTTCGATGGCGGCCACGTCTACGCCGATCATGCGGCAGCCGTATTTTTCCCAGATGCCCTGGTTATCGGCTTCAATGGCCAGGTTGAGCGCCGTTTGGCCGCCCATGGTGGGCAGCACGGCGTCTATGTTGGGCAGCTGAGGGTCGTTCAAGTGCTTTTCGAGCACGTCAATGATGGACTCCGGGGTAAGGGGGAGCAAGTAGATAAAATCAGCCGTGACCGGATCGGTCATGATGGTGGCCGGATTGGAGTTGATGAGGGCTACCTGGATGCCTTCTTCGCGCAGCGAGCGGCTGGCCTGGGTTCCGGAGTAATCAAATTCACAGGCCTGACCGATGATGATGGGGCCGGAGCCGAGGATGAGTATGGTGCTGATGGAGGTGTCGCGTGGCATTGCGGTGTGGGTGGGTCATTTTGGGGGGCAAAGGTAGGTCACGGCGAGCAGTTATTTCGCGTTGAGGTGCATAGAAACCGGTAAAGCAGCGGAAAAGGCTATAGACAAGTGTAAACACAACCAAAAAAATCGTTCATGCGCCATTGCTTGCTATATTTGTCGCTTACGCAAAACATTTCCTTCGCTCTATGTTTGCACTACATCCTGAATCTCTTTCGGAGTCGGACCAGCGTTTCGACGAACTGCAGCGCCAACTGGTGCGCCAGTTTGAAGTAGATTTCCCCGATCCCATGGCGCCCAAAACAGTGGTGATTGTCCCCAGCTTTTCCCTCGATACTGAAATTTTAGCCAAAATAAAGGGCCAGATTCACTACGAGGAACGCCTGTTGTGTCTGTTGCTGCTCTTGCGGATGCCGCGCACACAGGTGGTTTACCTGAGCAGCATGCCCATAGACGAGGTGGTGGTAGACTATTACCTGCACCTTCTGCCAGGCATTACCGGCTTGCATGCCCGCGCGCGCTTGCACATGTTGAGTGTGTACGACGCGTCGAACCGGCCACTTACCCAAAAAATACTCGAGCGCCCACGGCTTCTGGAGCGCATCAAACAGTGCATTTTGCCGGGCAGTGCGGCCCATTTAGCCTGTTTTAACATCACGGAATCCGAACAGGATCTGGCATTGACACTGGGCATTCCGCTGTACGGATGCCCGCACCGGCTCAACTGGTGGGGTTCCAAAAGCGGTAGCCGGGAGTTGTTTCGCGCCGCCGGGCTTCACCTGCCACCAGGCTATGAAAACATGGAAAACATGCAGGAGGTGGCTGAAGCGCTCACCATGCTCAAACACACCCACCCCGATTTGCGCAAGGCCGTGGTGAAACTCAACGATGGTTTCTCGGGCGATGGAAACGCCATCTGGCGTTATACAGACGCCGGGCAGGTGACGGAACGTGATTTACAAGCCAACTTGCGCATGGTGGCGCATGACTTGACCTATACCGTCTTTGCTGAGAAAATGCAACTTATGGGCGGCGTAGTGGAAGCATTCGTAGATGGCGAGGTCAAAACCTCCCCGTCGGTACAATGCCGGGTGACGCCAACCGGCGAGGCGGATGTCATTTCTACGCACGACCAGATTCTGGGTGGCGAATCGGGCCAGGTGTACACAGGCGCACGGTTCCCCGCCGATCCGGCATACAGCGCCGAATTGGGCGAGATGGGTCGGCGGGTGGCAGAAGCCCTGCGCAACCGAGGTGTTTTGGGCCGGTTTAGCGTCGATTTTGTGTCGGTCAAATCAGGCGACCAATGGGCCCATTATGCCATTGAGGTCAATTTGCGCAAAGGCGGCACCACCCATCCGTATCTGATGCTGCAATTCCTCACCGATGGGCAGTACCACTACCCTTCCGGCCAATACCGAATGCCCAACGGCGATCCGCGCTGTTACATCGCCACAGACGGGTTGCAAAGCGACGCCTACAAACAACTGACGCCGACCGATCTGATTGACGTGGCCATCTGCAACCAGCTCCATTTTGATGCCACCATTCAGGAAGGCGTGGCGTTTCACCTGATCGGGGCCATTTCTGAATTTGGGAAGTTAGGCATGGTGGCCATCGGCAGCACGCCTGAGCGCGCTCAGATGTTTTACGACAAGGCGGTGGCGGTGCTGGACGGGGCGACGATGCCGAAAGACGACTTGGATTGAGGTGTGCTTGTTTGCGACATTTGCATTGATTGTTCGCATTCAAGTGGGCTGGTTTACGTAATTTTGAACTATTGTTTACCTTAAAATACGCCTATACCCATGTCTCCTTTTTTCCGAATGATGATCATTGGCTGCCTGCTGTTCGACTCCGCCGCCTACTTTGCCTTGTGCCTCTTTCCTTTCAAACTACTTCCGGTTTATTTGGGATAAAAAAATGGATCGTTTAGTAATGTGTAGCTTATATACCCACCGTTGTAGCCATATGGGCTGAAGCCTGCTTACTTTTGCACAAACTCCATGTGCAATTGGAAAACAAAAAACTGCTTGCCTTGGTCAACGCCGTTCGCGTCCTCTATCGCGCCTTGCCAAAACCGCTCCGGCTGCACGAGCCGTACGTTGCCCTCAGCGACTTCGACGCCCGGTGCATGCTGATTTTATACAAACACACCGCAATATTTGGGTGTTGGAGCATCCTGAACATCATTTTCAGCGTTTTGGGGATGTGTTTGGGCTCCGGCGTCTGGTACTATTGGTGGGTAATGAACTTCGTGTGGGGCATTATCAACTTCGTGATTGTCATAGCCTTTTATGAACACATTGCGGAGTCTCGTTTTCAACAAGGCAACGTCATGAGCCGCAGGCAAACCCAATGGCACATCGAAAAAATGATGCTCCTCAACATTGGCACCGACGCTGTATACCCATTTGTGGGGCTGTTGTTGCGAGAGCACGGCTTTGTACCGGGTGTATTGGAACCCGACATATGGCTGGGTTTTGGTTGGGCTGTAGTTGTACAGGGCGTTTTCCTGTTCATTCAAGACGTTATCGCGTACAGGTTACACCAGAAAAACTACCACAACGCCAACGCGTATTTTATTCCTTAACCACCTTTGCCACGTACCGGGCCTTTTCGCCTCGGATCAACACGATGTAAAAACCACGGGCCAGTCCATCCAGCTGAATGGCTACCTGACCGCTGTTGGCGTGTTCAAAACCGGCGGTGACGCGGCGGCCGGCCGAATCGAACACCTCAATGCTTTGGGCCACATCGTCGCCTATGTTGGCGAAAGCCACCCCGTTGGTGGGGTTTGGCGTCAGTTGAATGCTGGAAGGTTTGGCCTCGGCAGCACTCAGGATGATGGGGTCAAAACGGGTGCCGCTGTTCAGGGTTTCGCCAGTGGCGGTGTTGCGCACGTAAGCGAGCACGTATATTTCGCTGGCATTCCAGTTGTTTGCTATGTCGTAATTGTATGAGAACGTTACTTCCTGACCCAGTGCGGCGGGCGTGTAGTCTACACCGTTCATCGGCGTGAGCATTTTGCGAAACACGTCGTGGTGCACCCCTTCGCCGTTGGGCGTCACCTGGTTGATGGTTTTTTCGACAATGGCGGCATAAAGCTTATGCGTACCGCCAGGTATGGCTGCCTGCGTGCGGAGCCTGATGGTGGCCGTGCGGCTGTTGCCCGTCGTTTCGTTTACCTGCACCAGCAAGGGGCTGGTTTGATTCAGTTGGGCTTGAAGCGTCGCCAGGGGAAGCAGTTGTGATGAAGGTGCCGCCAATACCCCGTTGAGTGCTACGCGAGGCGTGCCCGATATGCCGTAAATAGCCGTTAAAGCATTGTTTTCAGCTGTGTTGGCCAGATAAAACACACAGGTGTTGTAGGGTACAGAAGGGTGAATGGAAATATGGTGAACGTCGTTCGGGTAGTCGTCAATGGTGTTGTAAAACGCCGGATTTTTGCTGGCGCAAATGCTGCATCTCGAATTGGTGAAATGCTCGATGGTGACGTAGCGTTTTACCGGAGATTGCGCATTGGCTAAAAGCGTTGCGAAAAGCGCGGGCAGGAGAAAAGTCAATTTTTGCATGGGATGAGTTGGATGGTTGTGGGAGTAAAAGTAACCATGCAACCCGTATACCGGAGAGAAAGTTTGGTAAATACAAGGCAAATGTCGGCTGGAAGCTATTCAAGACACATTCTGAGCCTGGTTTATGCGCCAGCTGAAAACCTAGCGGTTTGGTTTATTTCGCATTCGACTTTTTAGACCGGGTGAATTTGTCGTAACATTGCGGCGCAAACATTAACCAAACCACCCTGCATGTTCCTCTTTTCCATGCCCGATTTTACCGCTGGTGAAACCTGGATAAGCCTTTTGACCCTGACTTTTCTGGAAATTGTCTTGGGGATAGACAACATCATTTTCATCTCGATTCTATCCAACAAACTACCGGAAGCAGAACAGCCCAAGGCGCGCAACCTGGGCCTCATTTTTGCCATGGGACTTCGCATCCTGTTGCTGTTTGGCATCACCTGGGTGATCGGCATGAAACAACCATTGTTTAGCATACATTTTCTGGGGTTGCATGGTGATTTAACCGGCCAGGGGCTGATTCTCCTCCTCGGAGGCTTGTTTTTGTTGTGGAAAGCCACTAAGGAAATTCACCATAAGTTGGAGGGCCCTGCCGCATCAGATGATCCCCAGATCAAAAATGCCGCCTCAGCTACCGTCAACAGCGTGGTGTTGCAAATTGCGGTCATCAACATCGTTTTTTCGTTTGACTCCATCCTGACGGCCGTAGGTATTGCCGACAACCTTTGGGTTATGATCATCGCCGTGGTTATGTCGGTGCTCGTCATGATGCTCTTCTCCGGTCCGGTGAGCAAGTTTGTCAACAACCACCCCACCGTACAAATGCTTGGTTTGGCTTTTCTGATCCTCATCGGGTTTTCCCTCATTGCTGAAGCCGCCCATTTGGGCCATTTCATCGAAGCCGAAGTGCCTAAAGGGTACATGTACTTCGCTATTTTCTTCTCGGTGTTTGTGGAAATGCTCAACATCCGCATGGGCAAAGCCCAAAAGCCCATTCAATTGTATGGCCCGGGTAAAACGGCCGTGGAATCGGGCCTGATGGATAATGATTTGCTGGATTTGAATGAACGAAAAAAATAATCAAACCGATTACCATGCTTAAACTTGATCGGGATATCGTCTTTTTTGACGTAGAAACTACGGGGTTAAACGTCATCAGAGACCGCATCCTGCAGATCGGGTTATTGAAACTGTTTAAAAAAGGCGACGACACCCAGGAATTAACGCTGCTGATCAATCCGGGCATCCCCATCTCGGAAGAATCCATGCAAATTCACGGCATCACGCCCAAAGACCTGGCGCGCAAACCAACCTTCCAACAGGTGGCCCAGGAAATATGGGATTTCATCGGCAATGCCGACCTCGCAGGGTACAACTCCAACCGCTTCGACATCCCCATGCTCATGGAGGAATTTGCCCGTGTGGGCATGGAGTTCGACATCAGCAAGCGCCGCCTGATTGATGTGCAGCGCATTTTTTATAAAATGGAGCCCAGAACCCTCAAAGCCGCGTACCGCCTGTACTGCAACGCCGAATTGGAACACGCCCACGACGCCATGGCCGACGTGCGCGCCACCTACGAGGTGCTCAAAGGCCAACTCCGTGCTTACGAAGGGAAAGACCTGCTTGACGAAGACGGTCAAACCGTGCCGGCACCCATTCAAAACAACATGCAGGTGTTGCACGATTTCACCAACGATTTAGGCTTTCTGGACGCTACCCAAAAACTGCGCAGGCAACCCGACGGTAAAATCATTTTTACCTTCGGCAAATACCAGGGCCAATCTGTCCACGAGGTGTTCGTCAAAGAAAGAAATTACTACCACTGGATGATGGAACGGGAGTTCTCAAGCCAGGTGAAACAAATCATCAAAGGCATTTTGAAAGAAGTGGACGGGAAAAACGGATAAAGTTGGTATCTGCTTGCGCTGTACGTACCCCGGTGATGAGTGCTGATGCCTTCCTGAACAGTTTATGAGCTTCCCTTTTTTTCTTTAAAACCTTCAATGGCCTGTTTAGCCACCTCCGACAGCGACAAGCGTCCGCTGATCGCCGCGCGTTCACCCAAAAGGTCGTCCCAGGAGGGCGTGTCTGCCCAAAAAATCCGTTTCAATTCCAACAGCGCCTCCGGATTGTAACGGCACAAATTGTCCGTAAAGTGGACGATGTACGCGTCAAGCTGTTCCGTGCTGTCAAACACCTCCTGAAACAAACCCTTTTCTTTGGCCCAGGCCGCCGTTTGCCACTCTCCGGGGTTGAGCGCCATCTGGCTGAATGCCGACAAGCCCACTTTTCGCTGCACTGCCGGACCAATGACAAAAGGGCCAAAACCCACTGCCAGTTCGCTGAGTCGAGCCGATGCATGCATGGTGGCCATGCAATAATCGGTGGCTGCCGCCAGCCCTACCCCACCCCCAACGGCCTTGCCATGGATGCGGCCGACGATGATCTTCGGACAATGGCGCATGGCATTGATTACCGTGCCGAACCCGGAAAAAAAACGGTGCGCCGTTTCTTCGTCCGCTATGGCCATCAACTCATCAAAACTCGCGCCCGCACAAAACGTCTTGTGCTCCGCGCTTTGAAGCACCACCACCCGCACGTCGGCACGTTGCCCAAGCGATAAAAACGCGTCAGACAAACCCGCCAGCAGCCGACTGGGCAGGCTGTTGTGGTTTGGGTGAAAAAAAGTGATGGTGGCTACGCCTTGCGCCGACACCCGGGTGTCTACGTAGCCTTGTTCGGTCATTGTTTCAGTCATGGTTCATCAAAATAGAAGCCCACTCAACTCGCGGCCAACGGCATCGCACCAGGAACTGTTGATGCCCCCGGTTTCGGAGTTGGATGGAAATTTATGCCAAATATTCAATTTATAATCAAAAACAAAACCCTCTGGCACCTCATAGTCCCGCATAAGCTCCAGGAGTTTCTGTATGTCTTTTTTCACGCCTTGTGTGTGGGTGATTTCAATGATGACCTTTGTTAAATCCGTTTTTGGATCAATCAGCATCACATCAGGTGCCGGGCTCGTCTGGCTTTCATCAATCATGGTTTCCGGATAAGCAAATAAATCCGACTCTTTTTTGACGTACAAATCGGTTAACCCATATATCAATTTGGTTATGGCGGCCTGGTGTACCCGTGGTGCATTGACCCCCATAAAAATCAAATTGTCGTTCATGATCCCTAATTTTCACAAAGATACGTCGGTGCTGCGACATGTGTGCACCTTACAGGCACCTTGACTTATCCTTTTGGCAACCATAGCGTTGTGATTAGGGTCGTATTTTATCAGAATCACAATCGGGCAAGTCCCGTGTCAAAAACAATCACCATGAACAACTTACGCCATTTCCTTTGGCCGACTTTACTTGCCTTGGGTGCCTGCATTCAAACGGAAATCATCCCCGAAGTATTGGAGCCTACACTCACCCTCAGCCAGTCATCCCTGTCCCTCGCCGTCGGACAAAGCGCCACGCTGGAGGCTACGTACACAGATGATCAATTGAACGATCAATCACAACTCATCACCTGGAGCAGCAATGCGCCGCAGGTAGTTTCGGTAACTCCGCAAGGAGTAGCCTCTGGCACAGCGTCCGGACAAGCCTGGGCCATTGCTACCGCACCTGGAAACCTGTCCGACTCCGTACTGATCACTGTTATTGAAAACAACATTGCCGTGGCTGCTGTGGAAATCCTCAATCCACCAACCAACATGACCGTGGGCGACAACGCAGTCCTGCAAGCACGCGTACTCAATGCCTCAGGACAAGTGTTAACCGGCAAAACGGTGCTCTGGAGCAGCAACAACGCTGCTGTATTGAGCCTTACGCCCGGCGGCAATGCCACAGCCCTCAGTGCAGGCTCCGCCCAGGTCACTGCCAACGCAGAAGGCGTGAACAGCCTGCCGGTCACAGTACAGGTGATCCCGCAAGGCGGCCAGTCGCGCAGCGGCAATTTCAGCAGCAACGGCGGGTATAGCGTCAAAGGCACTGCCACCTTGAAACAGCAAGGCAACACCCTGTCTCTCATACTCGAAGACAACTTTATGTGTTCCAGCGGCCCTCAATTGGGTGTCTATCTGGCAAAAAGCGCATCGGGCGCGCTCAACAGCCAAAACAGCCTGTTCCTGAACAACCTGCAAAGCACCATGGGCATGCAAACGTATAATGTGCCCGCCGGTGTAGCCCTCAGCGACTACAATTATGCCGTCATTTATTGCATTCCTTTCACTGTGCGTTTCGGCACAGCACCTTTAAATTAAACCCTCAATATCTTCCTAAAATGAACCGTTCACTTCTCCTTGTGGCCATCGCTTTGTTTGCAAACGCCACAGAGTCATTTGCCGACGGCTGGCCCCGTCCCAAAGGACATGGTTTTTACCAATTGAGTTTCCAAACCATCCGAGCCAGGCAATATTATGCCAACGACGAGCAAATCACCGACCTCAATGGCTCCGGCACCCTGCTCAGCAGCTATACAAGCGCTTTCTACGGCGAGTACGGCATCACCAATCGCCTCACCGGCATTGCCTATGTGCCTTTTTGGGTGCGCAACACCGTCAACGAGGGCGTCGGCGAAATCACCGGAGAAATCCTGCAGCCCGGTTTGGAAAACACGGCTTTTGGCGACGTCGACCTAGGCGTGCGCTATAATTTTTTCAACAAAAACCAGTGGGTACTCAGTGGCGGACTAACCCTTGGCTTACCCACAGGCGATGCCGAAAACGAAGACCTGCTGTATAGTGGCGACGGCGAGTTCAACCAGCTTGTCAAAATGGAATGGGGTTATGGTGCCAACAGGTGGTACACTTCGGGCCATCTGGGCTTCAACAACCGCACCGAAAATTTTTCAGACGAATGGCGCTTTCTGGCCGAAGCCGGGTACTGGATTTTACCCCAGCGTTTGTTGGCACAAGCGCGCTTCATCAGCGTACAATCGTTCAACAACGGAAACCCGACGGGCTCGGGCAACGGCCTTTTTGCCAACAACGTGGAATACCTGTCGCCTCAACTCGGTTTGGCATACGAGTTCAATGCGCATTGGGGCGTGTCTGTCAACGTCGGCGGAGCGGTTCAAGGCCGAAATGCGCTGGCTGCGCCCGCGTTTACCGGCGGCGTGTACGCCAAGTTTTGACGCTGCTTTTTTTACTCAGCGCATGGACAGGTATTAAGCCTTTTTGAAACAAGGCTGTTTACATTTGCGCAAAACAACTGTCCACCTTGAGAATTACCCTTATTCAAACGGCCCTCATCTGGGAAAACCCTGAGGCCAACCGACAACGTTTGACGGAAAAACTGGCGCAGCTCGGCGGCCAAACAGATTTGGTCTTGTTGCCAGAAATGTTCAGCACCGGTTTTTCCATGAACGCTGCCACCTTAGCCGAAACCATGGACGGCCCCACGGTGCACTGGATGCAGGAACAAGCCGCCCGCCTGCATGCGGCAGTTTGCGGCAGTTTTATTTGTACAGAGCAAAATGCCTTTTACAACCGCCTGTTGTTTGTAAAGCCAAACGGTACGCATGTACATTATGATAAAAAACACCTGTTCAAACTGGCGGGAGAGCATCAGCACTACACCCCTGGCTCAGAAACAGCCCACATCGACTGGCTGGGCTGGCGCATCAGGCCACAGGTATGCTACGACTTGCGTTTTCCGGAATGGGCGCGCAACAACCATCAATCACCCTACGACCTCCTGCTGTACGTAGCCAACTGGCCCGAAAAACGGGCGCACCACTGGCGCAGCCTGCTCACTGCCAGGGCCATCGAAAATCAGGCTTACGTGGCCGGGCTAAACATTATAGGTGCAGACGGAAACGGCCATGCGTATGTGGGGGATTCTACTGTTGTGGATTTCAGCGGGCAAATATTACTGCACCTGCACGGCCAGGAAATGGTCGCAACCATCTCCATTGAAAAAGCCGGCATGACCGAATATCGCTTAAAACTGCCATTTTTAGCCGATTCCGACCTGTAACTATGTTAATGTTTTGCAAATGATGGTTCAAACTATTGCAAGTCAAGTACAATTTCTACTTTTGTCGCTGTTCGGCAATATTAATGCAATGGCCTGAAAGTTAATCCATTCTCACCCTTGAGCATTTCTCTGCTGCCTTGCCGAACACTTTTGCAGGCCTTTCCCCTCTACCACCCCTTTACCATTGCATGCCAACAAGGCATGCCGTTAGCTTCTCGTGCCCAAAATACCCAAAGCCAAAAAAGATAAACCCAAAAGCCATTTGATTTAATCCCCATTGGCAAAAGCCCTACCGGCCAAGCCTTCACCAAACCTCCCTAGTATGCCTGTTGACCTTAACCCGTTAAAGACAGCTTTGGTCTTTTTGCTCTTTTCCATTACGCTTACCCTTAACGCCTCACGCCCCAATCCCAACCCGCCCGTAGAAGACGCTGACGCGATGTGCTTTCGGGAAGCCCTCGCCGGTTGGGGCGAAAATTACTTAGGCATCCGTTACCGGCATGCTGGCAGAAGCCCCGAAACAGGCTTCGATTGTTCGGGATTCACCCATTTTGTATTCAAAGAGTTTGGCCTTACTTTGTCTCCCTCTTCTGCCACACAATCCAAACAGGGTGTGCACATTCCGTTAAATGAGGTTGCGCCTGGCGATTTGCTGTTTTTTGGCAGCAGCACCCGCATTCAACATGTTGCCCTGATTGTGAAACGCACAGAAGAAGGCATTTTTTGCGTGCATGCCACCTGTTCGCGCGGCATTATGGTTGAAAACGTAAGCACTTCTTCATACTGGGCACCTCGAATTTTGTATGCGCGCGATGTCATTTCGAGTGTCGACAATATTCCGCCGGTAAAAACAGTTTATGCTGCCGAAACGAACCAGAGGCATAAACCAACTACCTTTTACTGCGATGACCACTCGCTTGCTGCCTGCATTTCTGTTATTGGCCGGAATTACGATCTTCAGCGCCTGCTCCATCTTCCACAAGAGCAGCCCACCGGTATCTTCGAATAAACCCATAACCCCCACCCCGCCAAAACCGCCGCCAGCTGCCGGTGAAGACGCTGCCATGCGCTTCCGTCGTGACATCACCACGGAAGCGCAAAAGTATGTAGGCACCCCATACCAATATGCCGGAAAAGACCCCTCAACTGGGTTCGATTGTTCCGGGTTTACGCATTATGTATTGAATAAATACAATGTAAAGGTATCTCCCAGTTCGTCTGTGCAGGCAACCGAGGGCAAAGAAGTGTCGCTTGACAAAGCCAAACCTGGCGACCTGATCATCTTCCGCAATGAAGACGGCAGTAAAGTGCAGCACGTGTCTATGGTTGTAGACAACACCGCAGCTGGCATTGTGTGCGTACACAGCACCACCAGCCGCGGTGTCATTGTGGAAAACGTGTCGACTTCCAGCTATTGGAAACCGCGGATATGGAAAGCGCGGGATGTGATTGGGAAGTAATTTACTACAATTAATCCCGATAGTCTTCTTCCTCGTCTGTTTGCTTCGTAGGTTCTACTTCGGCAATGTGAGAACTTTCACCCGGCGTTGGGTCGGCAAAAGGCCGCTTGCCGATGATGCGTTCAAGATCTGAGCGGTGCAGCACTTCTTTCTCCAGAAGCGCCTGAGCGAGGTCATCAAGTTCTTTCCGACGGTCGCGCAGCATTTGTTTGGCACGTTCGTACTGTATGTCGATCATGTTTTTCACCTCCTGGTCGATCAGAAAAGCCGTCTGCTCCGAAAACGGGCGGTTGTAACTTTCGTTCAACATGGAGTAGTAAGACACGTTGCCCACTTTCTCGTTCATGCCGTAGTTGATGATCATGTCGTACGACATCTTGGTGATGTGATCCAGGTCGCTTTGGGCGCCGGTGCTGATTTTGTCAAACACCACGGATTCTGCAGCGCGTCCACCCAATGTCATGCACATATCGTCGAGCAACTTTTCTGTACGGGTGATGTACTGCTCTTTGGGCAGGTACTGGGCATAACCCAGAGCCGCCAGACCGCGGGGCACAATGGTCACCTTCACCAATGGAT
>JBMOHO010000034.1:0-18257 GCA_049317805.1 Saprospiraceae bacterium | reverse complement strand
CCAGTTCGGCAATGACATCGATGGGTTTCTCTTTAGCTGCAAACACACCGGCCATAGTGGCAAAGAAATACGGTGCTGCAAAAAGCAGCAATACGCCCAGCAGGGTGAGCAGCAGTGCATTCCGAAGGTATTTCGGATATTCGCGACGCAGTTGATACGCACCATATTCTTTGTTGCGGTCTTCGAAGAGGACGTCTAGCGCGTCTCGATAAACCACTTTTTCTTCTGCCATGATGGAGAAAATTTTAGGTGTAAGGCAAAAATTATTTCAGAGCTGATGCTTGTTGTTCGGCATTGAATTTCAGGCCTGCTGCCGGATTCTTCAAAAAGTCCATTTCTGCTTCCGACGCGTCAAGAATCACATAGTAGCGCGTTTTCGTGATGGCCATTTCGTCGAGTGCATCAACCAAATTTTTATACACGGCGTTTTCAGTCGGTTTGATCAGAATGGTCAGGTAAGAGCCTTTTTTCTTTTCTTTGGTTTTGAAGTCTTCGTATTCTTCTTCACCAAACTGCGACTTTACCTTGTCCATTTTATCGAGGATAACCTTCCGCAGCCCTTCAGCGGAATAGTCCGCAGAGTCTAATTTCGGATCGGTAATGCCTTCGTACCAGTAAACCTTGTCATTGCCACCAAGCAGGAGGGTAAGTACCTTCGATTCTTTTATGGGCTCAAGGTCGTCTTCCTTAATGTCCTTTTTCTCGGGCATGATAAGGGACATGATGTTGGGTTTGGCCAGCGTGGTGGTCAACATGAAGAAGGTAATAAGGAGGAAGCCCAAGTCGACCATCGGCGTAAAGTCGATGCGTGTAGACATTTTTTTGGAACGAACCTTACCACCTTTTTTACGGCCACCGCCACTGTCCTGTGCTATTTCTGCCATTGCTCAGCAATTATGGGTTGGAGAAATTGGGTGAAAATGCTTACCTGAGGTTTATCAGTGGGGGGCTGCTGCTACCGGTTTTTTGTTCGGATCAGTCTCCATTGAGGTAATCAGGTTGAATTTGTTTACGTTGATGTCCGTAAGGGTATTAATCACCTTTTGAACCATCGGGTATGGAGTGCCTTGGTCTGCCTTGATCACAATGACGTATTCTGCATCCACAACGCCTTGTTGTTTCATGTTGAACTGCGCCAGACGCGCATTGTGTACCCACGGGCCCAATTCATTGTTCACCGTATCACAGGGTATGCCCTCTACTACAACCTTGTTGCGCTCACCAGGTGTGAGATTCAACCAGGACTTTAGTTTTTTATTGGGCACGCCAAAGCCACCGGCCGTTGAAAACTTCAGCATTTCCTGTTCGGTTAGCTGAAGGCCTGCTTCGGCATTCATGCGGTTGATGAGATCCAGGCGCGTGTGTGAACCGGTTGGATCCAGAAAAACTTTGCCTTCCTGGCTAATCAGAATGTTGAGCGTACCGGCGTCAGGCAATTTGGTTTGCGAAATAGACGTCGGCGTATCAATCACAGCTGCTTCCTGCGGCTTGGCCTTGGCGCTGAGCATAAAGAAAGTCAGCAGCAAAAATGCTACGTCTGTCATCGCCGTCATGTCAACGGTCGGTGCGCCGCGTTTGGGTTTATGCTTTGGCATAATGCTATTGTTTGGACGGCACAGGCCGCCTTTGTGCTGTGTATACACGTGCCGATAAACACACCGGCACGTGTATGTACATGATCAGCTCAAGACGACCAATTCCGCATGGGTGAATGGCCTGACAATTAGTGTTTCGCCGCAAATGTTTGCGTGATGGTGTAACCAGCCTCGTCAATGCGATACGTCATGGTATCGATACGGGCGGTGAAAAAGTTGTATGCGATGATCGCCAGGGCGGAAGTACCGATACCAAATGCGGTATTGATAAGGGCCTCGGAGATACCCGTTGCAAGTGCGGTGGAGTCCGGAGCGCCGGCATGTGCAAGAGCACCGAAGGCGCGGATCATCCCGATTACTGTACCCAACAGACCCAAAAGGGTAGCAACCGATGCAATGGTTGCCAGGATGTTGAGGTTTTTCTCCAACATAGGAAGCTCAAGCGTAGTGGCCTCTTCGATTTCTTTTTGGATGGCCAGTACTTTGTGCTCGGTGTCCATGTCGGTTGTGGTTTCCATCTCGTTGTACTTTTCCAAGCCGGCGCGTACTACGTTGGCAATAGAACCTTTTTGCTTGTCGCAAGCGACCAGGGCACCATTGATGTCGCCTTTATCAAGGAACGATTTGATGCTTTTTACAAACTGATCAATGTTGCCAGTGCCTTTTGCGCGACCCAGGGTATAAAAGCGCTCAACGATGAATACGAGCACAATGAGAAGAAGACCCTGAAGGATCGGTACGATGACACCGCCTTTGTAGATGGTGCCAATGATGTTGCCGTCGATAGGCTCTTTGGTTGGATCGCCGTCAACGAAGTTTTTCGGGTTGCCGAAAACGATGTTGAAAAGGCCGAAGGTTACCAGGAAGCAAACCGGGATGACAATGTACGGGAACCAGCTTGATCCGTTGTTGTCTTGCTGCTTTTTGGCTGTCGTTGTTGCTGCTGTCATGCTGCGTTTGATTTTGAGTTAATTAAAGTTTTGGTGAAACAGGGTAAACAGGATAACACCGATTTCCAAAAATCAAACACAATTTTAACTCCAGAACCACACCCTTCAACTAAGATGCATCAATGCAACATATTGGTGTGTGCCGGGTAAAATTTTTTTTGATTATTCAAAACCAGGCATACGCCTGCTTGCATTTTGGTTTAATGGCGGTAAAAATAGTACAAGCCTCAAAAAAAACAAGTTCGCACTTGCTAAATTCACGTTTATTTATTAATGGAAGAGGCAGAATGTAATACTTGGCGTATTCCGACCAGCTTTTCCAGCAATTTTTCCAACTGATCGAGCGGAAGCATGTTGGCACCATCCGATTTGGCCTCCGAAGGCTTGGGGTGCGTTTCAATGAACAAACCGTCGGCTCCCACCGCAATACCCGCACGCGCAATGGCCCCGATAAGCGCCGGACGGCCACCCGTCACGCCGCTCGACTGGTTGGGTTGTTGCAGCGAATGGGTACAATCCAAGACGACCGTGGCACCAAAACCATGCATGACGGGAATGCCCCTGAAGTCGACCACCAAATCCTGATAGCCAAATGTAGTGCCCCGCTCCGTCAAGATGACTTTGTTGTTGCCCTCTTCTTCTACCTTTTCCTGCGCAAACTGCATGGCTTCCGGGCTCACAAACTGTCCTTTCTTGATGTTCACCACTTTCCCCGTTTGCGCCGCAGCCACCAACAAGCTGGTCTGCCGACAAAGAAATGCAGGTATTTGCAATACATCTACATACTCGGCGGCCAGGGCAGCCTCGGGTTCGGAGTGGATGTCTGTGGTAGTGGGTACCTGGAAATGTTCACCCACGCGCTTTAAAATGTCCAGGGCCTTTTCGTCGCCTATGCCGGTAAACGAATCCCGCCGGCTGCGGTTGGCTTTGCGGTAAGAGCCTTTGAAAACATACGGAATCTCCAGTCGGGTACAGATCTCCAGCACGTTGCCGGCTATGTCAAAAGCCATTTGTTCTCCCTCAATGGCACAGGGGCCTGCAATGAGGAAAAAATTGCCAGAATCGGTATGGCGGAGCCGGGGTATGTCTGTTTGCCAGTTCATGTTGTTGATTTATGTATTCAATTACCGGAGATTAGACTCCAAAAAACGCTCTGGCCGCAGGCCCTGGATGTTGAGTCGCCAGGAAATCCACTGCCAGTAATTACCGCCGCAGAAAATCTTTCCACTGCCGGGTTTTCCGCCACTGTATTCACAATAGCGGTCTTTGAGGGAGCCGGAGTTTACCAGGGGGAAAAACACTTCGAATACGCCCCCAAAGTCCAGCATCAAACCGCCACTCCAAAGCAACTGATCGCCAAATTCAAGGTTTTCGCCCAAAGGCGTAGCGTCGTGATAATACCCCAAATCAAAATAGGGTTTCAGCGGAATGCCGAGGGGCAGTTTTTTGGGCAAATCTGCTTTGAGGTTTATGGCGACAATAAAGTCGTTGGAGTTGCCTGTCAATCCGGCATACGGCGAGCCAAAGGCGTTTTTGAATCCGCCTTCCGTTTCACTGACTTGCCTCGACAGGATGCCGTCGACATCCGTGCGGGCTACAAATACCTGGTCATAACGGTAATCATTGAAGCCCTGAGGGTTGAGTGCAAAAGATGCTCGGGCCAAATCGTTGGATACCGTACCGGCTTTGCGCTGGGTGTTTTTCAGAAAAACGCCGGCATAGGTGCGGAAATATATTTTCGAACGCCGGTTGTAGTAAAAACGCTGCCGCCACTCTAATCCACCGCGTACATAACTTTGCTTGCGCCCAAACGGATCGTCATAATCCTGAAACTCCAATACTGCCTCACCATGAAACGGATTAGGCCGGCTTCGGTCTTCCAGTTCGTACCGCAGTTCATACATGTCGCGGTTGGTGAATGCCGTGCCCCTAAAGGCGCCGTCCTGATCGAATGTTCCATTTTCGACACCTATATATAATGCACGTACATTCAGGTACTGCCTCAGGCGTTGGTTTGGGGTACGCAGCTCGGCGCGCACTTCTGGAACCACGCGCCAGAAACGGCTGTAATATTTGTGCGTCCAATTGTAGTCCTGATTATACGTCTTGCCACTTACGCCAAACGTCACTTTGGGAAAAACGCCGCCGGGAAACAAACGATAGCGAAAATCTGCCATGCCCACCAATTCACCCGAACCTAAACCAATAGCTGGCGCAACGTAGTACTGGAAGCGGTTGGTGGGTACCGGCGGATTGTAAAACGCGGCACCAATCTGCAGTTTGTCGTAATGGTTAAATCCAATGCCGGGCATAATGCCCAGGGTTTTTTTGGTGACATGTTGAAACGGTGCGATCATGCGCACCTGAAAACCGCTCTTTTGATTGTTGAGCCGCTGTACATCCAAAGTGGCAAATTCAGGATCAATGGCCCATTCCTCATAATTTCCGGGTACTGCTATCTCTTTTTGGCCTTTGGCAAATCCATCGACCCACTGCACTTGCTGCACTTCGCCGTCGGTGTAAGCCACTAAGGGAAAAGGAGCTGCAAGATCGCCTTTTTGGCGGATGGTCATTTTTCCATCCTGTTCCTTGCCAGACAAAGCGTAATCAGCCTGTTTGCCTGTTTGCATGGCGTCAAAAAACCAGTCGGCTTGCAATCCGGCGTCGGCCCAGGCTTTTTTCACATCCTCCGGATAGGGGTGTTTGAACTTCCAGCGGCTGAAATAGGCCTGCATAGCGGGATCAAGTACGTCGACGCCGACCGATTTTTCGAGCCACTCCATGCTCAAACCGGTTTTCATGTACACCATGAGCCCGTATTGCATTTGGCTAAAGGCATCGGACGGGGAATCTGGCGGCAAATCAAGATGCTCGCGGGCTAATAATGCGTATCCGGTATTGAGCAACGGTCCGTATTCCTCAGGATCGTACAGGCGCTTAGGCACCATTTCTGTAGTTAAGTCTTTGCCATAATATTGCTGCATATACCGGCGCTCGTAATACGTGTTGAAGCCTTCATCTAAAAAAGGATGCTCCCGCTCGTTGCTGGCCAGGATGCCATAAAACCAGTTGTGCCCTACTTCATGGGTAATGACCTCGTCGAGGCTAAGGTCGTCGTCTGAATTTCCGATGACGGTAATCATGGGGTATTCCATACCGCCACCCGCGCTCAGGGCGCTGTGTACGGCAGTGGCTTGTGGCCAGGGGTATTCGCCCACTGCTGACGAGTAAAACTCTACGGATCGTTTAACGTAAAACGCACCTTTTTTCCAAAGATGGGCCTCGCGGTTGGTAAACATGGCCCAGCATTCTATTTTTCGGCCAGAGGCCATGCGCGCAGTGTCGCGCAATACCATAAATCGTTTATCGGCAAACCAGGCAAAGTCATGCACCTGCTCGGCCATGTAATGCAGGGTTTTGTATGTAGAGTCTGATGGCGGGAAGGGGTCTTTGCTACCGTCTATTCCTGCGGTGAGTTTTTCGCGGGTTTCGGCCTCTTTTTGTTCCAAAAAGGCGCGCTCTTCCGGGTTTTGCAACACGCCGGTGGCTCCTACCACGTAGTTGGTGGGCAGGGTGATGCGCACATCGAAGGAACCAAACTCGGAGTAAAACTCTCCTTGGTCTAAGTACGGCATAGCATGCCAGCCTTTATGGTCGTATACGGCGGGCTTGGGGTACCATTGAGTCATTTGGTAGGAAGTACCCACATGCCCAAGTCGGGAAAAGGAAGCCGGAACCTGGAGCTTTAATGGTGTAGCAATACGGATGCGGCCGCCAGGTGGTAAGGGTTGGGCAAGGGTAAGCAGCGCGATGTCCGGATTGTTTTTGTCAAATCGCCAACTGGTTTTTTGGCCGTCGACGCTGAAATCAAGTTCGCTGAAATAACCCAGGTTTTTGTCATCGCTGAAATAAAACCGGGTGTCTTTGTCGCGCAGTTTTTGTTTGGCAAAAGCGGTGTTGCGGTTTTTGTAGGCATTGCCCCACAAGTGCATCCATATTTCGCGCAGGGTGTCGGGAGAATTGTTGATGTACTCCACAGCAAAGTCGCCGCTAAGGGTATGCTTGGTGTCGTCTAAACGGACGTTGATGTCATAGTGCACTTCCTGCTGGAAATAGGGCTGTTGTGCAAAAAGGGGCAGGCAAGCGGAAAGCCAAAGGATGATGAACGGGAAACGCATGTGTTTACTTTTTAGGTCGCACAAATATGCCTGCATTGAGGTATATCAGCTTCGGTTTTTCTGAATTGAATTCAAATTTTATTTCCGCGTCTGTTAGATAAAGCATCAGATCAAACTGCTGCCCTTCGAGGTAGTTCACCGCTTCTTTATTGATCGGCATGTAATTTGATGCGTCGGTTGCCTGTCCTTTGATCCACTCGGTTGTCAAATTGCCGAGGTCGAAACTTTCTAACAGTTGGCTGGCCCCTTTTTTATAAATGCGGTATTCCAGTGCCTGTTTATCCTCGGAAAGGATCATGTATTTTTCGCCGTCGGATGGCGGGCGAGGGGCCTCGGTGGCGTCTCGATTGAGCAGAAAATACTCTATGTACCCATCAATATTGACGCCGATAGGGGCTATGCTTTGCGATTCAGACGCTGTTCCGGTGATGTAGAACACGATTTCCTGTTGATCCGTTTTTATCGCATCGCCCAGGTTGAGCCATTCTTCTATGCGGGTGACGTCGTTGTATGCAGTCGCTGTTTTAGGCAGTGCTTCAATGGGATAAGGCAGGAAAGGTTCCAGTGCATGGAGCCGTTGCCGGCGTTCAAAGAACTGCAAAATGGAGTAAACGCGTTCGGCGCTTTTTTGCATAATGGGCGCATCCGATGGTTTCATTTTGCCGTTTTCCCAGCGGCCATGGGGTTCCAATACGCCTCTCAGTTGTTTCAACTGGCTTTTTTCCGACACATTGAAGGCGTTGAACGGGCTGAGTACAACGAAAATGCATATCAGGGCCAACGATATGGGAATCACCTTGATGTTGTCTTTTCGAGAAAGGATGAAATAGGCGCACATGCCCAAGAGCCATACGCCCGATGTGGCTACCGCATAACGGGGTTCGGTGAACCCGTAGTCGCTGATTTTGCGTCCGATAGAAACCATCATCAACACTACGTTTGGCAAAAGAAGCCACCAAAAGCCCTGTTTGAACCACCGGGGCAGGGCGTCGGTATCCACCTCCGGCAGGCGGTAATTCAGCAAATAAGTCAGGATGCCCACAAATGCAAATCCCAGCACCAGATAACCCACATACCCCTGGGGCAACGTGCCCTGCAGCATGATTTTGATCAGGTATGCCGACACGATGATGAAGTACAACAGGATGACCGGAATGAGAATATATTTGCACAGTACGGCAAAGCCCCGCGAATAGGGCCGCTCTTCCGGAGCATCGTCCCAAATTGAGGGAAAATGATGCAAAAAATAGAGTGTCACAAACAAGAAAGCCAGCAACACAAAAAGATGCACATAAACCTTGTTGTCAATATCAAAGTTGAACAACTGATTCACGGCCAGGATGGCCAGGGCCAGCGTCAGGTACAACACCAGGGCGTACGCCGCGCCGGTCAGCCAGTTGGCCAGCAGGTCTTTGTTGTAGGTCCAAAAATCGGCTATCGAACGCGTATTCAAGTACGGAACAGCCGCTACCAGGAGGTGCGCCGCAGTGAGCAGCGATAAGAACCGCGGCAGTCCTCGGTACTCGAAACCCGGATCATCTACCTGCAATGTGGTGTAATAGAGGGCCAACAAGCCCAAGCCCAACACGGGGAGCCCCCAACGGATCAGCGGGTTTTTGGAGCTGATTTCACATGCCAGCAGCAGCGGTATGCCCAATTGAGCGGTCATCCATAAGCGGCTGGCTGGATCCCCGCCGTCTTCAATGAGCCACATCAAAGCATACGTAGCAGCAATAGCCGCTGTCAGCGTAAACGGGAAACGCATCAAGGCACCAAAAACCGCCTGGCTGATTTGTTCGAGAGAAGGTAGGCGCATATTCATCAAGACTTAGGGCTCAAAGTTGACTATTTTTGCCGAAAGATTGATCACTATGGCCATTTTGTCCGTATTCCTGGGTGAATTGGCTTCAAAACCAGTGCAATGCGCATCTTTGTTGTTATTTTGATGGGTTTAATCCGACTTTCAACTGCCGTAGCCCAGGAGGGCTTTCCGGCCGATTGGTCGGGTAATTGGTCTGGTAATCTTGAAATCTACAACGCCACGGGTAAACTGACGGAAGTGGCCATGCTGCTTGAAATACATGCTCTGGACACGTCTGCAACCGGCCGGTATTTCTGGGGCATGGCATACGGTTCCAAGGAGCATGACTGGCGACCGTATGAGCTGGTGCCCTTGCAACCCGAAAAGGGACTCTGGCAGGTGGATGAAAAAAACGGCATCCGCATGGAAAGCTGGTATATACACGGGAAACTCCTGTGCTGGTTTGTGGTGAGCGGCAGTCGAATTCTGTTTACCTATGAAAAAACAGGGCCCGATACCATGCTGGTTGAAGTGACGACGGGTGCCGAAACGGCATACAGCACCACCCAAAACAGCCCATCAGACGCCGAACCGGAAGTGTACGAGGTAAAAACCTATCCATTCAGTGTTTTTCAACGCGCGGTGTTGCAACGCATTAAATAAATATGGATTCACTGACTCAAATTGTGCTGGGAGCCGCCTGTGGTGAGGCCGTGGCTGGCCGGAAAATTGGAAACAGAGCTATGTTATGGGGGGCGGTAGGCGGAACTATCCCCGATTTGGACGTGTTGGCCACATTGTTTACCGATGAAATCACTTCGACGGCTTTTCACCGGGGGTTCATGCATTCATTTCTGTTTGCCGCTTTGGCACCGTGGGCATGCGCCTCGCTCGTGCAGCGCTTTTATGCCGCCAATGTCCATAGACACCAGGGGTATAAAATAGGGGCCGGACTCATCTGGTTGCTGTTTTTCTTGCTGGCTGCTGCGGGCGTCAATGCCATTCCTGTGATTGTTGGCGCCGGATTCAGCTGGTGGATTTTTGTGCCCACTTTTCTGCTCGGCGCATGGTTGGCGTGGTGGCTCTGGCAGGAATACTGGCGCCAAGACCTTCCGGAAGTACATGCACCTTATCTGACCTGGGTGCAGCTGTTTTTCTGGTCCATTTTCACGCATCCGATCCTCGACTGTTTTACCAATTACGGCACGCAAATCTGGCAACCGTTTGCCGATACCCGCATTGCCTGGACGACCGTGTCAATAGTTGACCCATTATACACGGTACCCTTTGGAATCTGTCTTATCGCATTGTCGTGGTTTCCAAAAGCGTCCGTTTGGCGCAGGGTATTGGTTTGGACGGGCATCGTATGGAGCTGTGGCTATTTGGGCTACACTGTCTGGCATAAACGACGCATGAATGTCATTTTTGAACAACATTTGGCAGACAACCAGGTACCATACCGTCGGTACATGACCGGCCCCAGCATTTTCAACAACATGGTGTGGTACGGAGTAGCCGAAGGGGATACCGCTTATTATTACGGCATGTACGGGTTCAATGACGCCGGAGAAACCATTCGGCCTTTTTCCGTGTTGAAAAAACGACACGATTTGCTGGCCGCATTGCCCGACGATGACCGTGCTTTGCATTTTTTGCGCTGGTTTTCAGGCGGATACTATAACGTGACGCCATGGAATGGCGATACCTTGGTGGTGAATGATCTTCGATTCGGGCTTATGGGCGATACCCTGCAAAACGAAAACTACGTGTTCCGCTTTTTGCTGTTCCGCAACGACAAAGGGGAGTGGGATGTGAAAGGTAAACCCGGCGGTGAAGACGATCCAGAGGCCGCTCGCGCTTCTTTCCATAACTTATGGAATCGAATAAACGGCCAATAGATGCATTGATGTCCACGTGGTTTGGCGGCGCGCATACATCCCCCGGGCCAGGTTGCCAATAGACTTTTAAACCTTCCAAAATCTAACACCCCATTCATTTTGCGACAACGCGTCATCACTTCTACCATTTTTGCCCTGTTGATGCTGGGCGGCGTCTTTGGCGGGAAATACACCTTTTTTGCGTTATTCGGGGTGGTGGCTGTCGGCTGCCTGTGGGAGTTGTCGGGGCTGTTGTTTGAGCAGTCAAATTTCTACATTTTCCGAAGGGTTATGGCCGTGCTTATGGGGCTGGTTCCGTATGCCTTTGCCGGTTGGAGCATTGTTTGTGGAGGCTACTTGCATCCGGACATGTTTTGGCGCTCGGTAGCCTTGGAATTGCTGATGTTTTTTGGATTAATGATTGCGGAATTGTTTTTTAAGGCCGACAAGCCATTTGATCAATTGGGGCACTATGCCGTTGGGGCGTTGTACATCGGCATCCCATTTACGTTGCTTGCTGATATGGCGATGTGGACGGGGTCGTTTTCTCCCCTTCGGGTATTCGGGTTGCTGTGGTTGGTATGGACCAGTGATGTAGCGGCATTTGTGTTTGGTACCAATTTTGGCAAACACAAGTTGTTTGAGCGCATTTCACCAAACAAAACCTGGGAAGGATTTTTTGGCGCACTGGGTTTTGCCATGTTGATGGGTTGGCTGTGCGGTTGGGTGGTGCCGGACTTCACCACGACCCAGTGGATGATGCTGGGCATAAATGCGGCGGTATTTGGCACGTTGGGCGACCTGGTGGAAAGCATGCTCAAGCGAAGCGTTGCAGTGAAAGATTCCGGCGACATGTTTCCGGGGCATGGCGGCTTTCTCGATCGATTTGACGCTTTTTTGTTCAGTTTGCCTTTTGCCTGGGCTTTTTTAATGGTGTTGCGCTGGAGCTGAGCGGAGCCGTTTTGTCCAGGTTTTCCATCCCCAGAAGGCCATGGCCAAAAATACGGCGTACAATGCCGTGGTAAAATAGAGTTGTTGCGAACTGTATTGGTAAAGATACACGGCATCTGCGATGATCCAGAGCAGCCAGTTATCGATGTAGCGCTGGTTTGTCCACCATTGGGCCACAAGTGAAAGGGTAGCGGTGCCTGCATCCAGGTATGGAATGGCGGCATTGGTGTACCGATGCATCAGCCCCCCGAGCAAAACCGTGCCTGCGGCAAGCATGGTCGCCGTGATGGCCCATTGGGTCGGTGATAATCGGCGGATTTGGATGCGGTGGTCGTCTGCTTGCAGGGGGCTGTGGGTCCAGGCGTACCAGCCTTGTATTTGCAGGCCGACGAAAGCCACTTGCAGGAGCATGTCGGAATACAGCCGTGCCTGAAAAAAAATGTACACATATAAAGCTGCCATGATGATGCCGAGCGGATAAGCCCAAACGCTTCTATGCACAATTAAACCGACGCCGAGCACACCTAAAAGGGCCGCAAATGGTTCGAGCAATTTCATACCACAATAACCGGGTTACCATAAAAAAAAGAGGAAAAGAGCGTAGGCCCTTTTCCTCCCTGAAGATATACGCATTTGGGAATGCTTTATTGCGGAATGGTATCGCCACAACTTGAAGCAAGCTTTCGCAGTTCAGTGAGCAATTGAGCGTTTGACTTACCGCCCTCCACCCGTACCATTTCGTGTGGGTCAAGCACTGTCAAGTCCGGTGGGAAAGCTCCGGAATTTAGCCTTGGTTGATCCTGTTCCAGCAGTGCTGGTTTATCAGGATTGTTTTTCTTAAAAAAGAAGGACAACGAAAACATGATCGAAGAGTTTGGGAAACTTGAGTCAAAGGTATGCCTTTTTGTTCAACTTTTTACCTAACGAGGGTCGATTTAAGCGTTTTTTCGACAAATATGTTTTATTTATACGCTTTTTTGGTTGTTTGCTAAACAGATAAACGATTCCTAAGGATTAGTTAAAAAAATGAACAAATCCTTGTTTTTGCTGTTAAATGGGCTGTTTATTATTGGGCAAATGGCAATATACTCCATCCGAGATCTGGAAAAGCTTACCGGCATCAAAGCGCATACCATCCGCATCTGGGAGCAAAGGTATGGCCTTTTAGAGCCTGCCCGTACCGATACCAACATCCGGTATTATACAGATGACAACCTAAAGCTTCTTTTCAATGTAGCTTTGTTGAACCGCCAAGGTTACAAAATCAGCAAACTGGCCAAAATGCGATCCGAGGAGATTATGGTTCGGGTCGCAGATATTTCAAAAAACAACAACAGCCACAACGCACAGATCGATGCCCTGACTTTGGCCATGATTGATCTGGATGAGGCTACTTTTGACCGTATTTTTTCTACCTATACCCACGACTACGGGTTTGAGCGGGCGATGCTTGACTTGGTTTATCCTTTTTTGGACAAGCTGAATGTGCTCTGGCTGACCAACAGCATTTCCCCTGCGCACGAAAAATTCGTAAGCAACCTGATCAGGCGCAAACTGATGTGCGCCATTGATGCCGAAAGCTTTGAAACGACCAAAGATGCCGCAAGTTTTGTCTTGTATCTTCCTGAAGGCGAAATGCAGGAATTGACCTTGTTGTTTATGCACTATTTGTTGCGTCGCAGGCGGCACAAGGTGATCTATCTGGGCAGCAACACTACATTAAGCGACTTGAGAGACGCCAGTGACCCGGTTGGACCCAACTATGTGTACACCATTTTGCAAGAACCGCTGTCACGCCAGTCCATACAGACATATATCGATGGCGCATCGGCATCTGTTGGGAACAGCCAACTGTTGCTCACTGGAGCTCAGTTGTTTGTCGCGCCCCTGACCTTGCCACACAATGTCCGGATCATGAATGGTTTGCCAGACACGCTGGCATTCTTGGATCAATTGCAATTGCGTGGCAAAAACAAGGTGTGAGGATCGGGCGGGCGTTTCGCAGCAGTTTACACCCGTACCTCATCACATCCCGGTTACTTCAGCGTGGCCATTATTGTTTTGCAAAAACCTTTTTGAGCAATTCGCTGTCGCGTTGGTTGACGTCTGAGCGGATGCCGCGTTCTTTCTTTTCGACTAGGCCAAACAGGCCTTCCAGTGCTTTTTTGGTCACGTGGTCGTCGAGTTCAGGGTTGGTTTTTTCCACAAAGGGAATTTTATTGTATGCGTTCACGGCGTTGCGCCAGTATTCGCGGGCGTTTACCTCGTCGAGCGACTGACCGATGATCGGTTTGAACTCGTTGTAAAGTTGCTTGGAGGTGGTTTTGTTGAGGTATTGGGTGGCTGCGTTTGGTTCGCCGGTCAGGATGTTGAGGGCGTCCTGAAAGGTCATTTGTTTGATGGCCGACACGAAAATTGGTTTGGCTTTAACGGCTGCCAGTTCTGCTGCGCGGTTCATGCGTTCTGTCAGTTCGGCCTCTACGTTGGAAAAACCGGGAACCGTCTTGAGTTTGTCTGTCACTTGCTGCGCTTCTTTGGGCATCAGGATTTTGTACGGACTTTTAAAATAGCCGTCTTTGGCGGAGAGGAAACTTACGGCTTCATCGATCCCCTTGTTCAGGGCCTCTTTCAAGCCCTGGCCAGCCTCGTCTTGGCTAAGTCCGCCGGTGTTGAGTACTTTTTGTCCTTTTTTTATCAGGCCGTCGAGTTGTGCATGGGCAAGATTGACGCCGAACAGGGCGATCATCAGGGTAAACAGCAGTTTGTACATGTGCATTGATGTTTTTTGATTCATGATGTTTGTAAACGATGAAAGTTGATATTCGTTGGATGATCCATCATGGGATTAGCTTTTAATTAACGAAAATTTCCAGACCTTTGGCCTCCACAAACTGCAATATATGCGTCTCTTTTCTTTGCTTGCCCTGCTTCTGTTCCCCTTTGTGTTGTTAAACGGCCAGGATTGTACATTTACGACCGGTGCCCAACTCCGCGCCTTCCTGAAGCATAACCCTAAGCGTGCCCAGCCGCTGATCATGGCCCACCGTGGCGGCCCCGGGCCTGGTTACCCGGAGAATGCCATGCCTACTTTTGCCCGCACACTCGCCGAAGTGCCGTGCCCGCTCATCGAATTCGATGTGCGCATGACTAAAGACAGCATGCTGGTGCTCATGCACGACAACAACCTGGCTATAGGCACCAATGGCGAAGGCAAACTCAATAAAAAAAGCTGGGATGCGGTACGCAACCTGCGCTTGAAAGGAGTAGACGGCAAAGCCAGCACCTATACCATTCCCACGCTTGAAGAGTTTCTGCGCTGGGCCAAAGACAAACCCCTCATTCTGGTGGCCGACGCCAAACCAGGCACCGATATCCGCAGGGTAGCGGCCGAACTGGACAGCCGCGGGGTGCTTGCCAAAAGCATCCTGGTGTGCTATTCGATAGAAGATGCCCAAAAAATACACCGTTTGAAGCCCGATCTCACCCTGGCGCTTGGGTTTAACAGCGACGACGCCGTAGAGCGCATCGCAAAATCGGGCTTGCCCATGGATCACCTGGTGGCCCTGGCACCGCGCCCCAAAACGCCGCTTGCAGACAATTACTACGCGCCAATCCACAAATACGGCATTCCATGTTCATTGGGTACCGACCACGATGTAGATAAACTGCCCATGACGGAAGCCGCAGCCCAGTATCGAAACCGGTTTGAAGCAGGCGCCGACATCATTTGCACCGATCGGCCGGTGGAGGTCTACGGGGTGTTTGGGAAATAAGGGAAAGGCGCTGAAATTATTCCCGATTTACAATAAACAGACAGGATTTACGGGAATTAGACAGGATGGACAGGATTAACAAGATTTGTGCGTAGATGCTCAAAAAAATCTTGTCAATCCCGTCATTCTTGTAAATCCTGTCTAATTCCTGCAAATCCTGTCCAAACACATCCTGTCAGCCGAGCAGGAATTTTTCACGCATGGTCACAGCATCTCCCGCACCATGTCTGCAAACGCTTTTACGGACAAAGCACCCTGGTCGCCTTCTCCCTGTCGGCGCACAGCCACTTCACCCGATTCCAGTTCTTTTTCGCCTACGATGAGCAGAAAAGGAATGCGCTTGAGTTCGTTGTCGCGGATCTTGCGGCCGATGGTCTCGTTGCGGTCGTCCACAATGCCGCGCATGTCTTCCCCTTCCAACTGTTGTTTGACGTGGTAAGCATATTCGACGTATTTATCGGACACCGGGAGCACGGCAAACTGCTCCGGGGTAAGCCACAGCGGAAATTTGCCTGCGCAATGCTCAATGAGCACGGCTGTGAAGCGTTCCATGGAGCCAAAAGGCGCGCGGTGGATCATCACCGGGCGGTGTTCGGCGTTGTCGGCGCCGATATACGAGAGGTTAAAGCGCTCGGGCAGGTTGTAATCCACCTGAATGGTACCCAGTTGCCAGGAACGGCCGAGGGCGTCCTTCACCATAAAGTCGAGCTTGGGGCCATAAAAGGCAGCTTCGCCTAAGGCGGTGGTGGTGTTGAGGCCCACTTCAGCAGCGGCGTCTATGATGGCTTGTTCGGCTTTGCGCCAGTTTTCCTCCGTGCCCACGTACTTGGTTTTGTTCTCCGGGTCGCGCAGGCTGATCTGGGCGGTAAATTTGTCAAAACCCATTTTAGCCAGCACAAAGCGGGTGAGGTCGAGTACAGCAAGGAACTCGTCTTTTACCTGATCTTCAGTGCAAAAGATGTGGGCGTCATCTTGTGTAAAGCCGCGTACACGGGTAAGGCCGTGCAACTCGCCCGACTGCTCGTACCGGTACACGGTGCCAAATTCGGCCAGGCGCACAGGCAGTTCGCGGTAAGAGCGCGGCCTATAGCCGTATATTTCGCAGTGGTGCGGACAGTTCATGGGTTTGAGCATAAACTCCTCTCCTTCATCGGGGGTCAGGATGGGCTGGAAGGAGTCTTTGCCGTATTTGTCCCAGTGGCCGGAAGTCACATACAGTTTTTTTGAACCGATGTGCGGGGTGATGACGGGCATGTAGCCCCGTTTGACCTGTTCTTTTTTCAGAAAGTCCTCCAGACGGCTGCGCAGGGCGGCACCTTTGGGCAACCACATGGGCAGGCCCTGCCCCACTTTTTCGGAGAACATGAAGAGCTCCAGTTCCTGGCCAATTTTACGGTGGTCTCGTTTTTTGGCCTCTTCCAGCAGCACCAGGTATTCCTCCAGTTCCTTTTGTTTGGGGAACGTGATGCCGTATATGCGGGTGAGTTGTTTGCGCTTCTCGTCGCCCCGCCAGTATGCACCGGCAATGTTGAGCAACTTCACGGCCTTAATAGGCTCTGTGTTGGGTATGTGTGGGCCGCGGCAGAGGTCTACAAAATTGCCCTGCTGGTAAAATGTAATTTGCCCGTCTTCAAGCCCATCGAGGAGTTCGAGTTTGTACTCATCACCCTTTTCGGTGAAATAGGCTATGGCTTCCGTTTTGCCAATTTCACGGCGCTCGAAAGCGTTTTTGCTGCGGGCCAATTCGAGCATTTTTTGCTCAATGGCAGGCAGATCGGCGGCCGTAATGGCTTTATCGCCGGTGTCCACATCGTAATAAAAACCGTTTTCGATGGCCGGTCCGATGCCAAATTTTGTTCCGGGGTGGAGGGCTTCGAGGGCTTCGGCGAGCAAGTGAGCCGAAGAGTGCCAGAACGTATTTTTGGCCTCCTTGTCTTCCCATTTGTAAAACATGATGTGGCCGTCTTCTGCAATGGGGCGCATAAGGTCGCGCACTTCACCATTAAAACCGGCAGCCAGCACATTGCGGGCGAGGCCTTCGCTGATAGACTTGGCGATGTCCATCGCAGTGGTTCCGGCGGCATACTGACGAACGTTGCCGTCGGGAAAGGTAATGTTAATCATTTGATAAATAATGTTTTAGCCCACCCATACAACAGGTGGGTGCTCCGGTTTGAAACGGAGCGGTTCGAAGTTGGGACAAAGATAAGGGGTTTTAACTATTTAAGGATTTGGAAGACTTGCTCAAACGCCAGGCGGTGGATGCTCCCCGGCTTCAAAAAGCACCTTGCGCAATTTTGTCAGGGGCTTGCGGTTCAGTTTGAGTTCGCGCTCCGTTGCGCGTCCGATGAGGGTGAGCCCCATGATTTCCCGTGTATCGGGCGACCAGGCAAAATGGTCAGACCATTTATCCAGACGCGGATTGAAGAGCAGCACATAGGCCCGGCTCAGCGGATCCATGCCGTTTATTTTGTTGTATTTATGGGCATTGCAACCGGGGCAAGATAACGCGAGGTTGTCCGGATCGTCGGAACCGCCAAGGCTCCGGGGCATAATGTGTTCTACCTGGAAAGACTGTGTGGCGTATTCTGCCTGGCTGCGGCAATATTCACAACATCCCCTTGCTCGCTCGTATACAAAACTGCGCAGTGCGTGGGATAAGGGCATAATCGGTTGAAAAATAAAGGCAGTAGCCTGGTGCTTTTGACCAGGCGGTCACAACTCAGGCGGCTTTCAATCCCATTTCCTGTACCAAATCCCGAAGTGGCATCTGCCGTAAACGGGCCAGTTGACTCAGGTATTGCAGGCGTTTGGTGTCTCGTTTTTCAATTTCTGTCACCAATTCTATCCATTCCTCCTGTTCCTTCTTAGTCAGGGTTTCCTGCTCACTCTTTTTTTGCAGCAAACGAAAACGCTCCAGTTTTTTGTTGGACAAACGCGTATCCGCAATTTTTTTCAGCAGGGTAGACTCGTCTACCCCGAGCACGTTTGCTATGCGCGCAGCATGCAAGTAGTACATCTCTTCCAAAAATGCCTCTAAGTCAGGGGTGTCCAGCTTGGCAGCGGCAGCGTAGAGCTGTTCCGCGGCACCATTGGACTTTTTATGGTTAAAATGCATATCTGCTTGGGTTT
>JBMOHO010000033.1:0-18308 GCA_049317805.1 Saprospiraceae bacterium | reverse complement strand
CCCCGGCTTCCGCCTGGCAGGGGCAGAATGGTGTCGCTGGAGAACACGCGGACAAAATAGGTTTGTCCGGCTGTCAGGGAGTCTAAGGTCAAATTGGTAGTACTGTCTGTTTCCACCAATTCGCTGCACGACATGGACGCCAAATTGGCACAAGCACCCGAAAACACTTCCGCCCGCAGGGCTTGCATGCCCCCGCCGATCTGCACGATGTGTTGCGACACTTCGGCGTCAAATCGATACCATAAATCGTCGTCGGGTGAGCCTGCACAGTTGGCTGGCACCCCGGGTGTGGCGTATTGTCCGTAGTATGTGGTGGGGTTTCCGCAGTACAATCCATTTTGTACCGACAAATTGATGGCCCCGGGGCAGTTGTCGTTCACTGGCGGTGGTGGTGGCGTGGTGACACACAACACAAACGGGCTGTACCCTGTGTGCGAGTTGGTGTACACCCGCACATAGTACGTTTGTCCGGCTACCAACGATTCCAGGTATAGCGTTTCGGAGCCGTAGCTGCATTTTAACGGCGTCAGGTTGCCGCAGGCTCCGGAAAAGACCTGGAAGTAAATGCTTTCCGTATTGCCGTTTACCGTGACATAATGGTTTACCGACGAAGCCACAAAACTATACCATACATCGTCGTCGGCAAAACCGACACAACCTGCAAGGGGCGGATTAGACTGGAGTCCGCCGACCGAACTGCTGGTCAGGGTATTGGTGCAATTGAGGTTTGAATTGACCGGTATATTTACGGCGTTTGCGCAGCGATCATTGGATGGCGGTACGGGCGGCGTCGACAGGCATATGACAAAGTCGTCGTACCGAAGCGTATTTCCGGTGTACACCCGGACGTAGTAGTTGTCGCCGATTGTAATGCCATTGATTTGCACCACCCCGGAGTCGCCCGCTGCAACAACTGTGCTGCAAATCAGGTATTCCAGGCTGTCGCAATCGCCTGCAAAAACCACCGCATGCAAATTTCGCGTACCATTGAAGATGCTTAGTCGATGGTTTTCGGAGGTAGCAGTAAAGTGGTACCACACGTCGTCGTCGTCGTCGCCACCGCAAGAAACCACATCATCTATAGAAGGCGTGCCCCCGACGGTGGTGGCGTTCAGCACATTGTTGCACGACATCTGCGGGTTCACCGTCAGTTCAATGGCGTCGGTGCAGAGGTCGTTGTCCGGTGCAGGCGGCGGTGTGCCGATGCACATGGAAAAATTGGTAAACACATCGCTGCTGCGGGTATACAGGCGCATCAGGTAGGTTTCGCCCACCGTCAATTGGTTGAGCTGCCGCTCGAGAACGTTGCTGAATGCGTCGTAACAATCAATTTGGGTCAAATTGCCACAGGCACCTGAAAAGGACTCCAACACCAACCAGGCATTGGAACCCACCACCCTGACGCGGTGACTGGGCGCGGTGGCCACAAAACGGTACCACATGTCGTCGTCATCTGCGCCTACACATCCTGTTACCGGCGGATTGGGCGACAAGCCGTCATAGCTGGTTTGCGACACCGTAGTGCCGCAGTTCAAATCCGGGTTGATGGTCAGCAGCATGGCCCCGGCACACACATCGTTGACAGGGGGCTGCCCCGGCGTACCTACGGCGATGGTGAAATTGGTGTTGACAAACGGTTCGTACGTGTACACCCGAACGTAATAGGTTTCACCCGGTGTAAAATAATTCCATTGCACTTCACCGGCCGTATCAAGCGCAGGCACCACCTGGCTGCACGACAACTGCGCAAGGCTGTTGCAATCGCCGTCCAGCAATTGAAATATGAGTTTTTCTGCGCCATTTGACACCTTTATGCGGTGATACGCCTCTTCGGCTACAAACTTAAACCACACATCATTGTCGTCGGCACCGCTGCAACCGGCATAATTGGCTATTGGCGGCAAAGCCCCGAGCGTGGTGGCGTTTAGGGAATCGGCATACAGCAGATCCGGATTCACCGTCAAGTTCAAAGTGCCGTTGCAACGGTCGTTTGCAGGCGCTTGTGGCAACGTGCCCACACAAAGCTTAAAGCTGGTATTGATAAATTTTCCCACGGTATACACCCGCACAAAATAAACTTCGCCGACATCAAGTCCCGTTAATTGCACCTGTCCTACACCATTAATTGGAATATTGGGCATGCAGAATATTTGCTCCAGGTTGCCACAGCTGCCTGAAAACACCTGAAATGCCATGGCATTGAAAGCTTCAGACACTTTTACCCGATGGATGGTGTCTGTTGCTGTAAATCGGAACCACACGTCGTCTTCCGGTATCCCGCCACAATCGGCCACGGGAGGGTTCGAAGGGAAAGCGCCAAACGTACTGCCGGTGATGATCGCCGCACAGTTTAAGTCATCGTTGACGGTCAAGACTGCCGCGGTGGCACAATTATCATAAGCCGGTGGGGGCGGTGGTGTACCCAAACAAATGGCAAAACTGTCGGGCACAAAAGCCGCCCAGGTATATACCCGGATGAAATAAGTTGCCCCTACTGTTAATCCGTCAAATTGCGTCTCAAAGGCATCCGCTGTTCCTCCCTCGCACCAAAAGCTGAACAAGCTGTTGCAACTGCCTGCAAATACCTGCACGACAATGTCGGCCGACCCGTTGTAGATCTCTAATCGGTGCGAAGTAGATGCCGCCGTAAATTTGAACCACACATCGTCGTCATCTGAGCCCGTACAGCCGGAAATGGACGGATTGGGCGCCGTAGCGCCTGAAGTGGTGGCGTTTGTGCTTTGCGGGCACGACAATACGTTGTTGACGGTCAAGGCCAGGGCCCCCGAACAACCGTCATTTGCCGGCGGCGGCGGCGGCGTGCCGATGCAAATGGTAAACGTGGTGTATACAAAGTCGAGTTTGGTATACACCCTGACGTAATAGGTTGAGCCAACAGTCAGTCCGTCCAATTGCATTTCGCCTCCGCCAAAACCGGAGTCGATGCATTTGAGTTGGGTAAGCGTTCCGCATGCACCAGAAAAAGCCTGCATGGACAAGGCTTGTGCACCCGCTGCCAGTTTGACACGGTGCGACGTATTGGTGGCCACAAAACGGAACCACACATCGTCATCAGCTGACGAGCTGCAGCCGGCCAGCGCGGTCGGGTTGGGCGTAGCGCCGGTAGTGGTAGCGGAGAGGGTTTGTGCACAAGACAGGTTGGCGTTTACAGTCAATGGCAGGGCACCTGCACAGGCGTCATTGGCCGGTGGCGCAGGCGGCACACCTACACAAATGATGAAGCTGCCGTAGGAGATGTTGGCAGATGTGTATACACGAATCCGGTATTCTGTGCCAATGGTCAGGGCATTCAGTTGCAATTGTACGCTGTCTGTATTGGCGGTATTGCATCCAATAGACGTCAGGGAGGCGCAGCTGCCCGAAAAACCTTGCACTGAAAGGGCTTGCCCGCCCCCGATCACTTTAATCCGGTGCCGGGTGGCGGTTGCTGTGAAGCGGAACCACACGTCGTCGTCGGCCACACCGCCGCAGGTGGCAATAGCAGGACTGCTGGGCGTACCGCCGGTTGTAGTTCCATTTTGGGTTTGCGCACACAGTAAATTAGCATTGACCACCAGCGATATGGCATTGGCGCACAAATCATTGGCTGGTGGCGCAGGCGGTGTACCCACACAAATGGTAAAACTGCTGTACACCAGACTTTTTACAGTATAGACCCGAACGAAGTACGTAGCGCCGACGCTCAACCCGTTGAATTGCTGCTCTACCTGGCCTGAACTGCCCTGGAGGCAACCAATGGAAACCAAACCATTGCAGGTACCCGAGAACAACTCCACGCCCATGCTATCCGTTCCGCCGGTAATTTTTACCCGGTGGCTGGTGCCGGTGGCCGTGAACTTGAACCATACATCGTCGTCTACGGCAGTCGGACAGCCAGGCAACACCGGATTGTTTGGTGTAGCGCCGGTAGTGGTCGAATTGGTCGTTACACCGCAATTGAGGTTTGCATTGACGGTCAGGGAAACAGCAGCTGAGCACAAGTCGTTGGCTGGCGCCGCTGGCGGCGTACCCACACAAATGGTGAACGTGGCAAAGGCGGATTCTGCTTTAGAAAATGCCCGAATGTAGTAGGTTGAGCCAATGGTCAGTCCGTTGAGTTGGTATTCTGCTGTGCCACCTGTCGTTTCGATGCAGGCCAGCGAGGTCAGGCTGGCGCAAGTACCGGAGTATGCCTGCGCAACCACTGTTTGGGAGGCATTCGTGATTCGAATGCGGTGGCTTGCGCCTGTGGCCGTAAACCGATACCACACATCGTCGTCGGCCGTACCGGCACAGGCAGATAATGCCGGCAGCGTAGGCAGTCCACCTGTAGTATTGGATTGAAGGGTTTGAGTGCAGTTTAAATTACTGTTGACGGGCACTAAAATAGCGCCGGCGCAAATGTCATTGGCCGGCGGGGCAGGTGGCGTTGTTATGCAAATGGTAAATGCGGTAGACGCGTTGGCTTGTTGTGTGTATACGCGCAACCAATACGTGGCCCCCACGGTCAAGCCGTATAGTTGTTTGTTCAACGTGCCGGACGGTGCCTCTAAACAATTCAACGACTGCAAGTTGTTGCAGTTTCCTGAAAAAACCTGTACCGCCATGGAAACACCGACGTCATTCAGGCGTACAAAATGGCTGGTGGCCGTAGCGGTAAACCGGAACCACTGGTCGTCGTCCGCTGTGCCAACACACCCCGATATGGGCGGATCTGATGGCGTACAGCCTGCTGTGGTTGAAACGAAAGAGCTTGTGCAATTCAGGTTGGGATTGACCGTCAGGTTTTTGGCCAGGGCGCATACGTCGTTCGCCGGCAACTCGGCCAGGCATATTTTGAAATTTCCAAATGTCAGGTTAAAATCGGTGTACACCCGAATGTAATAATCATCGCCAATAACCAGATCATTCAATTCAATGATCGCCGTATCTCCGAACGGGATCGGATCACTGCAGTAAATTTCGTCTAAAGCCGCACAGGAGCCTGAAAACACCTGCACCAAAAGCCGGATATCGGGCTGGCTGGCAATAAGCCGGTAACGCTTGGATTTGGCCTCAAAACGAAACCACACGTCGTCGTCGGCAAAACCGCCACAGTTAACTACATCCGGATTGGACGGGGTTGCGCCAGTGGTGGAAGTAGAAAGTGGAGCAACACAAGTGACGCCGAGGTTGGCTGAAAGGGCAAGCGCAGCAGCGCAATTATCGTTTGAGGGCGCGTTGGGCGGCGTCAGTACACAAACGGAAAACGCCGAGGAGACCGCATCGAGTCGGGTATAGAGCCGAAAGTAATAGGTCTGGCCCGGTGTAAGCCCTGTGATCAAACGTTCAAAGTTGCCGTTGAACGCGTCGAAACAATCAATGGATGTCCAGTTGCCACAGCTGCCGGAGAACGTTTGCAACACCATCCATTCTGTGCCGTTGGCTACCTGAATGCGGTGGTTGGCTCTGGTGGCCACAAACCTGAACCATACGTCATCGTCATCTACGCCCACACAGCCGCTATAGCCTGGATTGGGCGTTAAGCCAAGATACGTGGTTTGATTATAAGGCGTGTTGCAAGTCAAATCGGGGTCAACGCTCAGCAGGACAGCGCCACTGCAATTGCTGTTGACCGGTGGAGTGGGCGGCGTTAACACACAGATGTTGAAGTCTCCGTAATTCAAAGTGCCCTGTGTGAAAACCCGGATGCGGTATGTTTGGCCGACCGTCAGGTTTTCCCATTGCACCAAGGCTGACGTGCCTGCTGCAACGGCAGGGCTGCACGACAACTGTGTGAGTGTGTTGCAGTTTCCGGAAAAACCCTGAAAAAACATGGTCACCGTGTTGGCCGTTAGCCGTATGCGGTGGCTGGTGGTAGTCGCTGTAAATCGATACCAAACCTCATCATCCGCATTGGCGCCCGAACAAACGGGCAGGGGCGAAGCGGCAGGCAAGCCGCCTGTAGTGGAACCGTTCAAAGACGCCGAACACGTCAGGCCGGCGTTGACCGTCAATGCTGTGGCATTCTGGCATTTATCGTTGACCGGCGGAGGCGGAGGCGTGCCAACACATATTGAAAATGTACTGTTTACAAATTTCCCATGGGTATAGGCGCGAACGTAATACGTTTGCCCAACGATAAACTTGCTTGCCTGATAAGATTCGGAAGTGTTGACGGGTATTTCCGGGCTGCAATACCACTGAGTCAGGCTGCCGCAAGCACCTGAATATACCTGAAAAACAAATGAGTTATAGCCGCTGGTGAGCGTAATGCGCTGAATGGTGTCAAGGGCTACAAACTTAAACCAAACTTCGTCGTCGTCAAAACCGACACAAGATCCAGGCGCAGGCGTGGTGGGCAATCCGCCAAAGGTGCCGCCCGACCAAATGGTGGCGCAGCCCAGGTCAGCATTGACTACCAGGGTTTCGGCGTTGGCACAGGCATCGTTGGCCGGCGGCGGCGGCGGCGTACCAAGGCAAATGGTGAAATCGGTAAATGCAGCGTTGGCTTTGGTGTATACCCGCACATAATAGGTTACGCTGGGGGTCAGGTTTTCATACTGCTGCTCCAGTTCGCCGTTGGCGCCTTCTTCACAACCCAGGGAAACAAAATTGCCGCAGGTACCCGAAAAAACCTGCATCATGATGGCACCGGTAGCGCCGGTGATTTTCAAGCGGTGCCTCGGGTTAAGCGCCGTGAACTTAAACCACACATCATCGTCTGCCGTGCCTATGCAACCTGCTACTACCGGAACGGAGGGCGTTGCGCCTGTGGTGGTGGCGTTTAGTGTTACACCACACGTTAAATTAAAATTGAGCGATAATGCCAACGCGTTGGCGCAGTTGTCGTTCACCGGAGCAAGGCTGCCCAATGCTGTCGCGTTTTCCAGATTCGCGGCGGCGGCAAGCATAGAAGCGCCAAATAACCAACCGGCTATCATCAATGTACAAAAAACGAAAGCTTTCATTTTAACATAACAGCGTGGTGAACGAGCACATTCCTGCCCGGCACCTGCCTTAGATTTAAAGGGTGATAATCAAATTTTTGGTGCGCACATCGCCATCCCGATAGCGAAGGCTCAACTGATAGGCGCCCGGAGTAACCGACTGGCGCAAATCGACCGTATGCTGGTTAGACCCGGCCCGCACGCTGATCACATCCTGATAAATCAACCGACCTGTTGCGTCCGTCACCGTCACCAGCAAGTCTTCTTCTTCAGCAGCTGCATCTACGGTCAGCACAAATATTCCGTTGCCCGGATTGGGGTTGACGCCCCAGCTGTCGCGTTGTGCTGACGATGGCGCAGAGCGGTTGAATGAAATCGATGTATTTGTATCTGCAGGAACTGCTTGAAGTTTGAGTGTATTGGACTGCTGGTACCCAATTTGTACGTCCTGTGCATTGCCCGCAGGCGTGACCCGATGGTCGTTCAGGTTGATGTTGATGTTCAGCTCCTGGATGCTCATCGGGCAAACCTGAAAGGCACCATTTGACAATTTGGAAGTTTTGGTGTTTTTCACTTCCAAAATGGTGACCCATTGGTTGGTGTTCCAGTTTTCGGGAAAAAATATTGGGTTGGACGACTTGGCAAACTGCTGAAATGCCAATTCTCCCTTTTGGCCTTCCGGGCCGGCCTTCTGGATGGTGTAAGCGCCCTGCACTTCGCCCAAAGCAATGCCATAGTTTTTGTCCCAGCAAATCCCGAATACGAGATCTGCTAACTGGTCAACGGTACGGGGTGCATTGCCAGCGGTTTCCCGCATTTGCACCAAAACCTTGTCCAGACCGGATTTTTCAAGCCGGAGTTCAAAGTTTTGACCGTTTAGAAGACTTACTAACCCAACGAATACGGGGATTAACAACGCTTTCATGATGATCGTTTGAGGTAAAACTAAATTATTGTGCAAAGATACAAAAAAATGTACAGCCTGAAATTAAGAATATGTAACGTCTCGGTATAATAACACTTTGTCGTTCAAATGACACGCCGATTTCAATGCGCAATTTGATCGGTGAGCACATTGGAAGGCGTTGATATGCCGATGTTGCCCAGCAGTACGTTTCGGTCGTTGGCGGAGCCGTTGTACTTGACTACCCCGTCCATGTTATAGTCGGTGGGCAAGTATCCCGAAACCACATTGTTGGGTGTACTGATGCCTACAACGCTGAGGATGGCCGCACGGTCGTTGGTAGAGCCGTTGTATTTCAGCAGGTAATCGATGCGGCCGTTGCCGGCCCACAAGACATATTTGCCGCTCACGATCCGTTGTGCGGCGTTCGCGCCGTTGTAAGCGTAAAAGCCCCCGGGCAGCAATGTGCTGAAATCGGTTTCAATGGTCTCGCAGGTGGGGTAAAAAATCGGCAAACCGGTTTGTACGCCAAAATGGTTGCGGTGTCGCACCACTACATAATAGTCGTCTTCTGTGTTCACATTCAGGATAAGCGGAGAAACGCCGTCGACATCCACCACGTCGCCGTCGCGCTGCAACAACGCTGCACGCGTCAGCAGCACCAACAAGGGATTTGATGTGCTGCGCAACTCCAGAAACACCCAGTCTACCACCGCGTTGGAGCCGGTTGTGCCCAACACAGAAACCGTGGTAGTCTCTCCTCCCCCGCCTCCCACGTGTGTAAAGTTGCTCAGGCCCGTGTAAGGCTCGGTCAGGGGAATCAAACCCTTGGCCCTCAAGCTGTCCTGCATCAACTGAACGGCGCTGACGTAAGGCCCCTGCAGGATCACTTTCAGGTCGACGTGCACTTTCAGATCGTCGTCGACACCCAAAATGACGTTGTCCTGGGCCGAATCCATGCAGTTGTTGGCGTCGGTAAGCGTTACGGAATAGGCACCGGCGATCAGTCCCACCGCAGTAGCGGTCGTCTGCCCGTCGCTCCACGCATAATTGTACGTTGGCGTACCGCCGCTCGCATTCAGGGCGATGGATCCGTCTGCTCCGGGTGTGCAACTTTCATGGTTGACCACGGTAGACAGGCTTAACACCGCCGGTTCGGACACCACAACCAAATCTGAAACGCTGCATCCGGCGTCGTCGGTTGCTTCCAAAAGGTAGTCGTCGGGTGGCAAACCCGTGAACACCGCGTTGTCCACATCATTTTGGATTTCATCGATCATCAAACCGGTCAAATGGAAATCGTACAGTCCGGTACCCCCAAAACCACTCACCGCGATCTCCCCGTTTTGATCCCCGAAACAAAGCACATCGGAATACGTGATGGACATATATAAAGGCGCTGGTTCAGACACGACAACCTGTTTGGACGTGGTGAATCCGATGAGGTCGGTCACCGTCAAATTGTATTCACCGGCCGGAATATTATCGAGATAGCTGGTTGTTTCGCCGTTATCCCAGGCGTAGCTGTATGGTTGGGTTCCTCCGGTCACAACTGTTGAAATGGTGCCCGTAGCATCGCCTGAACAAGTTACATCGGTGGTGTTTGTTTGGACCGACAAAGGCGGGGTTTGATCAATCTGGAGCGCATAACAGTCTGTATTGCTGAATGCGCCGTTGTAACCAAAAACCCAGATGTAGTATGTGCCCGCAGACAGTTGTCCCCAAAGGTTTTCGTCGGCAGTACCCGCCGCTCCAGATGAACCAATGACGGTACAGGCGCCATTGAGCACATTCAGGTCGTAATCAAAAGGCAAATTGGTCAATTGAAAGTGCACAATGGCCGGACTGTTGAGGGTAAATTTGTAATAGTCGTCGTCGGTAGCATTTGCAATTTGGGAACGAACCGTATCGCCCATAATGATTACAGGCGCATTGGTGTTGCAGGTTTCGTTTACGGGTTCATTGCCATTGTTGCAATTGCCGTTCTGGGTGAGGGTAACGGTTATTTGGCTGCCCGGTACAGATACTGTGATGTTGGCCACCCTGCTATCGTTGCCTGCATTGGCTGTGTACGAAGCCGTAAACGTGCCGCTGCCGGTACCTGAAGTGGGGGAAATGGTCACCCAGGGCCTGTCGTCCACAACCGTCCAATTCACCCCGGTATTGACCGAATAGGCCACTGAACCGGAAGCGGTGGAAACGGTTTGGTTCATGGGCGTCACCGTCAGGTTGCCCGCACTGGTAAAATAATCGGTGGAGAACAAGCCTCTTCCGTGCGTGGCAGCAATGACCACCTTGTCGCTGCTCCGGCTTTTGATCATATCGGTTCTCACGTTGGCCAAACCCGAGTTGGACGTGCCCCAGTTGGTCGAAGCGCCGTTGAGGTTATCGGTAGACCATACGCCCAGTTCAGTGGCCACCAGCGCCTGGTCTGCATTGTTGGGTGCAAACATGACCCATCGAATGGGCATATCGGGCAGGTTGCCCTCCACGCTGGTCCAGTTGGTGCCACCGTCTGTGGTTTCCCACACGCTGTTGACCCCATAATTGCTGTACGTGATGAGCAGGTGGTTGTCGTTGCCGCTTTCCACTTCAATAGACGATACGTACCAGTTGTTGGCCACATTGCGGATGATGGTGGCGTTGGGCGATGCGGCGTTGGCGTTGTCTATGCGCACCACATTCCCATTGTCCAGACCAAAAAAGACTCGATTGCTTGTATTGGGCGATACCCTGACGGCCGACACCTGGGCACCCCCAAACTGGGCGCTTGTTTTGACCGTATTGCTCAGCGTACCACCGATGCCGTTTACATGCACATATTGGCCGGCGTTGTAACAGCAATACAGGACGTTGCTCGCATCATCGTAATCGGTCGGATTGATGAACCTGCCCGCCGAGCTGCTGACGGTATACGTTGTGTTTGAATTCCAACTGTTGGTAGTAACCCAATAAGCGTTGTACACATAAGACGAAATCTGAATATTGGCCTGATTCTGGTCAATATGGCAAAACGCGCCGTCGCCCCCGGTCACTTCGGTAGTCGCATTGATGCCGGGTGCCGTAAACCGATGGGTACCATTGTCTTGCGTGCCAGCCAAAAATTCATTGCTGCCGCTGCCTGGGTTCAGGTCGGCGGCATAAAATTGCGTCACATTGTAGTTGTTGCCCTTAAAACTGAACGAAGGATTAGTTGCGTTCGCATTGGTAGAACGGAAAATGCCTCCATCGTTGACAAAATAGGCCACGCTGGAGCTGCCATTTTGGAAAACAATGCCATGCTGGTCGGCGTGGATATACGGAAAACCGCCGCCGCCATACCACTGGGTAATTTGGGTCCAGTTGGTTCCAGCGTTGTTAGACACCAGCACATCGATGCCGCCGATGAACACGCGGCTGTCGTTGTTGGGGTCTACGGCGGCTATCAGGTCGTACCAGGCCTGTCCCCGGGCAAAATTGGTCATGCCGAACGCCGATGGATTGCCCACCTGTGTCCACGAGCTGCCTGCATCGACGCTGGTATAAATGCCAAGGCAATTGTTGTTGCTGGTGTTATGAAACAGCGCATACAGGCGGTTGCTGTTTGACGGGGCGCAAGCAATTTCAATGCGGCTATAGCCGGTGGTGGGCAGGCCGGAGGTGAGCTTTGTCCAGGTGCTGCCGCCATCGGTCGACTTGTAAATGCCGTCTTGACTAAACACGCCCATGGTGGCGTACAAATGGCCATTGGCGGCTATTTCTATATCGGCAGCGCGGTCTGTAGCGGCCGAAACGCCGGAGCCGAGTACTTTGGTCCAGGAGGTTCCGCCGTTTATCGAACGCTGAATGCCGCCGTTTCGGGTGGCGGCAAAGACATGCCCATTGGCGGTCACCACCATTTTCATTACGTAATGAAAGGTGGAGTTGTTGGTAGACGAGAGTTGTGTCCAGGTGGTGCCGCCATTGGTGGTCTTCCAGATGCCCAGGCCCCGCACGGCGTCTGCATTAAACCAGCCTTCACCGGTACCGAAATACATGGTTTGGGGGACGCCCGGATCCTGTGCAATGGCACTCACTGCCAGGTTATCAAAAAAATCGTTGATTTTTGTCCAGGTGGGATTCGCAGCGGAAATGTTGGTGGTTTTCCAGAGGCCTCCTGCTACCCCGCCGACCCAGATGGTGTTGTTGGATGCGTCGTTGGCATCTATGAGTACAGCCCGGGTACGGCCGGATACGTTGCTGGGGCCGCGTTCAGTCCAGGTGATGGGTCCCAGTGCGGGTTTTTCGGCTTGTTGTTGCAGGGATTTGGCGTAAGCTGTTGCCGCGATGAGCCGCTCACGGGGCACATAACCCAACGCAGGGTCTTTGGTCATATAAGCCTCCTGTTCCATCGCCAGATCAACCCGGTCTTTCAAAGGCACTTTTTCATATGCCTTGGGTTTTGTTTTGACGGGCTTGGGGGCCAGACAAGGTTGTTCGTTTATTTGTGCGCACACAAAAACGGGAAAACAGGCAATAACAATGGCAAAAAAGCGGAAGTGAAAGAGATTATACATGGTAGCGACATTTGATGCGTCAAAATTAAGCGCCCTGTGCTCTTTCGTCAAGATATTCGTCGATTTTAATTTATCCAGCCATGTTATGCATGAACAAGGTTGTATGCCAAACAATCATTTCATTGCGCTGTCTGATCATAGATTATTTTTGAAGGCGTATTAATGCCCACATTGCCCAGCAGCACATTGCGGTCGTTGTTGGAGCCATTGTATTTGACTAAACCGTCCATGTTATAATCTGCAAGGTGGTATCCGGGCACAACGTTGTTCGGCGTATTGATGCCCACGACGCTCAGGATGGCGTTGCGGTCGTTGTTGGAGCCGTTGTATTTGAGCTGGTAATCAGTACGGCCGTTTCCGGCCCACAGCATGTAGAATCCGCTCGACAGCCGCTGGGCTGTATTTGCTGCATTAAACGCATACGCATCAGCGTGCGCCAGGGCAGTGAAATCCACAGTGTCAACGCTGCCTTTTTCGAAAAGGCGGGTAGTTCCCAATTGCACCCCGAGGTGGTTGCGGTGCCGCAAGGCCAGGTAATAATTTCCGTTTTCTACCGAGTCGTCAAAAGCTACGGGCGATGCGCCGTCTACATCCACCACGTCGCCGTCGCGTTGCAACAAGGCTGAACGCGTAGCCACCACCTGTTTCGGGTTAGCAGCCTGGCGCAGTTCGAGGAAAACCCAGTCCACTATCGCGTTTGAATTTGCAACATTCATCACGGACTGTGTAGTTTGTTCGCCCCCTCCACCGCCAGCATGCGGAAAATGGGCCATTCCGGTATATGGTTCTTGTAGCGGGACGCGGTTTTGCACCCGCAGGCTGTCGTGCATCTTTTCTTCACTGCGTACAAATGGGCCTTGCAGAAACACTTTTGCGGCCACCTGGAGCGGCTCGGGCTCCTCGGGTAGTTCGGGCAAAAACGCCATGTACCGCATCCAGGCGTAAATCTGGTTGCCAATGTGGTAATACCCGCAATAGGGCGGGCCGCCGCCGCAACCGTCGCGGTCGGGGTGAATGGCATCCCAGGCATTGTACGCCAGGGTGTCGTCGAGGTCGATGAATTCGGGGATGAGGTAAATGTTTTCGGCTTCCCGGTTTCCGTAAACGTCCTCGTGCAAGTGCACCAGTCGGCTGATGATCTTTTGCCAGCGCCAGCGGCTGTTCAGTACATTGTTGTTGCCAAAGGAAGCGGCGAAGGCGCTCTCTAATCCGTGTGCCGGCGGGGAAACGCAGATGCCGATCTTGGCGTTCGGGGCCAACGCGCGTATGGAGTCGATGATTCGGTACCCATACGTTTCCCAGGTGCTGATGATGGTGTCGTCAATTTCTTCCAGGGTGGCGCCCACCAGGCCGGTGTATCCGCAAAAGTCGTTGATGTCTAAGTGCTACACCACCCAGTCCGGCGTTTGTCCCGCGCCTACCCATTGGTCTAAATAGGCGCGCACGTTCACCTTTTTGTTGTTTAGAAAGAGCGGACTGTCCGCATCGTCTACGTATCGAGAGGCCGTGTACCCGCCGCGTCCTTCATGTCGGATTAGATCATAAACGCCCCAGGTAGGCTGACTGCCGTGAAAACTGATGGGTGGATTGTTTCCGGCCTGCACCAGGTTCCACAGGCGCAGCGGCAGGTAACCCTGGTTGAAGAAACTGTGGCCGAGCAGCCACAATTTCTTAGAGGCCGTATCGGTTGGCATGGCTGAAGGAGCAACCCTAACGGTCATGGAGTCGGCAGCCAGGATGGCCCCTTGTGGATTTTTGACGCGCACGGCCACCAGATAAGATCCGGCCGGGTCGTTGGCAGACCAGTCCCATTGGTCGCCATGTACCTGTCCGTTTAAATCCGTGATCACCTCAAACCGGTAATCGCCCGGATGTTTGGACAGGATGAGGTTTGGGTAATGAATGCTAAACGGTACGCCTTCCACACCATAAAAGCAAGGTGCCAGTTTGAGGTACAGATCGTCTAATCCGTCACAATCTTCATCTATGCCATTGTTGGGTATTTCGAGGCTTTCGGGGTTGCATTGTGCAGGCAGATATACGGCCATCATCGGCGCTAACAACAGCACCGTCAAGAGGAGGTATTTTGTGGACATCAACAGGTTAATTTATGTACTAATCGATACATGACGCACAAATGTAATAAGCACTTGGACATAACAAAAAAAAAGTGTAAAAAAACAGGTAGCGCCTAACGGGGGACGTTCAGTGAAGCAGAAGAATCGAATTCAGGTTTCCCTCGCTGTCGTATTCGGTGAACGGATTGATCGGGTCAGTCATCCAGTTTCCATCTACAATAAATTTGTAATAGTGTTTGCCGGGTGTCAGTTCCAGGGTAACCGACCAGCCGGTATCGGTGCGTTTCATGGCCGTTTTATTGGTCTCCCAGTCATTGAACGAGCCAGCCAGCATTACTTTTTTCGCATTCAAGTACCCATTCAGGACAATTTCTACCGTTTTGGTGATGATGATTACGGAATTGAATGTGCCGTGCTCATTGGGTACCTTTTGTTTGTTGCTCTGGTCATGCATCCATTCGCCGTCTACAATAAACTTGTATTCATGGCGGCCAAGCGGAAGTTCCAGGCGCATGCTCCACCCGCCGTCTACTTTGTTCATTTGGAGAGCGTGTTCGTTCCAGCCGTTGAACGAACCGGTGAGCATCACTTGCCTGGCTTCGGGAAAGCCGCCGAGAAAAAAATGGATGTTCCCTTTATCTACCGGGTGCACGTTGTACACATCCATGTTGTACACCTCCTCCCAAATGTCAATGGGTATGATTTTCTTTTCCGCGCCAGCCGTCCTCGGATCAATGATGTATTGGCCATTGATCAGGAACTTAAACTCCCAACTCAATTTGTCCTCGAACTCGCTGATGCGTTTGTGCAACTGAAAGGTGTAAGGGCCGGTTTTTTTCATGCGCCACCCTTTTTTTGACCAATTGTTGAAATCGCCTGTGACCGCCACCGATTGGATGTCGAGGTCTTCAAAATCGAGTCGTTTCAGGGAATCCACGCTCATGGCTTGCTGGTAGTAGCGCAGGTCAAACTCAAAAACCACTTCATCGCCCTGGAAAAAATAGGATTTGTACTTCTGCTGGCCGTACAGCGCATCCAAACCGGCGGTGCAAACAAGGCCGGCCAGCAACATAAACACAAGAACAATACGATGGTGTTTGCTCACAGAATCACAGCGGTTTGAGAAAAAACAATTTCTTTCGTGTATAGTTGATCACAACCCTGCGCGGCCGCAGGTACTCAAAACCCAGCACGCCATCCACCCGCGTGCCGAGGATCAGGCTGAGGTCGTCCAGATTGGTCAGCAGCGTGCGCATGGTGTCGCAGGGTTGTTGGTCTACCAGCACACCGGCCAGGGTACCGGCCAGCACTTCCACTTTGTTTTCGCCGGCGCCAAGGAGGTTTACCCGTTTGAGTATGGTAAATTGCTTAAGCACTTTGGCCGACACCAGGCGGTCGAGCAGGTTGATTTCCGCGCCCGAATCCAGGTGCAGTTTCAGCGTTTTGTTGTTCACTTCACCCCGCAGCACTACCCCGTGGCGGGCCAGCTCGAAATCAAGGCTGTCCACGGGTGCTTCCAGAAAAGCATTGGGGTCGTATCGGTAGCCGTTTTTGTCCAATTTGGTGAGCACGATGAGTTGTGCGCCATAGTCCAACAGCACTTCATAGTCTTTAAACACCTCGTACCCGATGATGCCCACGATGCTGATGTTGCGGGCTTTTTCGATGTGGGACAGGGAGAGCACGTTGGCCGTCAGGTTGGGCAGGTACAGGTTTTCCCACTTGAGGGTGTCCACTTTTTTGGAAAACACGGCGTCGTTGCCACCTGTGACGCCGTATTGTTTCATGCCGGTCAGTTGGACGTCGCCACTGAACAACCGGTTGTTCAACAAAAGCTTTTCTGCGCCGGTGTCGAACAGGAAAATGCCGGACGCGGTATCCACTTTGGCCTTCACGGCGGGGAGTCGGCCTACCCAGGTAAAAGGAATGCGAAAGGTGTAGTTGCCGCTTTTGAGGGCGTCGGGGAAACGCATGCTGCAACTGTGCTCAACCGGTGGCGACGTGGGGCCGACACCATATAGTGTACCCGACACTGCAAGGCACAGCAAAAGCAATAGTAGGCCGTAAAAGGATCGGTACATGTTTGTTTTCCGGTTGTGCCGGTAAGACAACCCTTTGGTGCAAATGGTCGCACAAATAACGCACAAAATTTAACAAGGTTATTGTTTTATCACCTTTATCATTCCTTTTCGATTGTTGGAATAGACATTCAACAGGTATACGCCGACGGGCTGCTCTGATAAATCAGCAACCATTGTGTCCGAACCATTCTGGATGCGCAACACCAATTCGCCCCGGGCGTCAAAAACCACCAATTCATCTATGCTTGCACCGTCGGTCGTGCGCACCTGAAACAAGCCGCTGCCCGGATTGGGCGACACCTCCACCAGGGTTGAAGTGCTTTCGATCAGGGCAATACCGGATATGCTGCCGCTGCGTGCCGACATACGGGCAAACCAGACATCCAGCGATCCGTCGCGCGTATTGGCCCACACGGCGCTGATGGTGTCTTGGCGGAGGATGACCGACATGAAGTCGTTTCCGCTTTCGGCCAGTATGGGGTTGTAATCCACCTGTACGTCGCTGAGCGCAAAGTTTGGTGCAAAATACAGGGAGTCTTTATCTCGAAAAGCCGCATAAAAAGCCGAGGCGGTGGCGTATCCACTGCCTGAAGCGTTTCGTCGGTCGCGCCAGGTCACCACCAGGTCGCCATCGGTGTCAAAACTGGCCCACACCATGTCCTGCATTTTGCCGTTGCCGGGCGCATCGTCGTTTACCCTGAGGGGCGCCGTCCAGTCCATGCCTCCATTGTGCGTTTCGGTCATGAAAATATCAATGTCGCCGAAGAGGTTATTGAAAAAAACAAACACCAGGTGATTGGCGTCTGTGGGGTCTTGCACCAGTTGGTAAGCCAGTTTGGCCGTATCGTTGGTGGCCGGACTGCTGTTCCCGTCGTATACGGTATGGTAATCGAAGCTGTTGCCGCCGTCCTGGCTGTTTGCGATGATGAATTGTGGTTTAAGGTTTTGCGAAGGCACATAACTGGGGTACACAGCGCGCACGGCATTGCCGGTACAAGCGGGCGTAGCCAAAGGGGCGACTATGAAGTTGCCCGTGAGATAACCCGTGCTGTCTAAATATCGCCAGGGCGACCAGGTGGCACCGCCATCGGAAGACCGGATGACATACGGACGGTTTGGCGCTGCAACCCAGGGCGCTGGTTTGGTGGTGAGGTACAATTTGTTGCCCGCCTCGTTGACTGCCAGAAACGGTCGGTCAATGGGATACCGGTCGGCGTCGGCAAGGGCATCTATCATTTTGACCGGATCACCCCAGGCGAGGCCACCGTTGGCAGACTTAAACAGGTAAACGCCGCCGGAGTCGGGGTTTTGGCGGTAGTCGATGTACGCGAGAAAAAGGTTGCCTTGCGCGTCAAAGGCCATGGTGGGGTCGGCCGATTTGTACGTAGGCTCCAAATGCGGCATGCGCAGGGTGTTGCTCCAGGTGAGGCCACCGTCAAAAGAAGACTTGACTTTGATGGTGAGTCCTGAACCGCTGTTGAACACAAAACCCATCCAGGCCACCACAAGATTTTTGGGATTGACGGGGTTTACGGCCAGAAAAGGTTCGCCTTCAAAAACGTTGCCTTTGGATATGTTCTGGTTCTGGGCTATTGCATTGGTCAGGAGGCATAGGGCCAAAAAGAGGAGGAGAAGTTTGTTCATCGGATAGTTTTTGTAATGGTATGACCATACTGGCAGCACAACGTTTAACCGGCAATTACAATTTGTGTTGGCGGCAAAACCGCAAAATGTAAAACCGCAAAAGTTTGGGGGCTTGTAACAAGGCTAAATGGAGTCGT
>JBMOHO010000032.1:0-18437 GCA_049317805.1 Saprospiraceae bacterium | reverse complement strand
GGCACATCGGGAAAGTCGAGGTTGTCGGGAAGGGGCCAGTTGGCTAAGAGGTCGTCGGGCGCTGTTTCAACCAGGTCGGCGGGTGAAATATCGAAAATTAAGGTTTGCAGGCCCTGGAATATCTGAGTACGCACCGGTTCGACGTCATCAGCATAATTAATACCTCCCAAGTTCCTGTCCTTGTTCACTTGCTTGTACCGCATTTGTAATAAAGCCAGATCCTCAATCAACTTGCAATCGGGACGCAACTTGCCTTCAAAGGCTCTGAAGCAGTGATCAATTCCCCGGCTAAGTTCTTTTTTGAGGTGTTCTTTGAGTTGATTGGCGGTCATGGAACGGGCATCATAAGTACATAAGAACGCCAAAAATAGCACTATTATCGGTTCAGCGCATGTCGTTTTGAGATGCGTGTGTATGTGGGGAATTTTTGCCACAGCTGCCGTCCTCGCCAACTGCAACAGCGGAGCGACCACCCAAATCCAAACACCCATTCCACCGCTTCTATAACCAGGGCGATGGCTCGAAGCCATCGCCCTGGTACTCCCCCAAACTCACTTGGACACGCTTTCAGGCAGTTTTCACAGCACGCCCCCGCGCCGTTTTATAATTGTGTATGGTCCGTTCCGCTTCCGGATCGGGGCCGGGGCATTTCAGCGCATCCCACACATGTGAAAAATGGCATACCTTTGCATAATTCCAGGCATCTGGGAAACCATGCAGATTACAACATTGCAATGCAACAAAAGCTTAACCAATTAAATACTGATTTTCCCCACGCTTATCCATCCGAAATTGCCACTCGAATTGACGGGTTCTTGCATTATTTGAGCCGTTCAAACCGGAACAGCTCTATCACATCGACTTCCAGGGCTTCGGCGATGACAAACACCTGACTAAGGCTGGTATTGATGACACCCCGCTCTATGCGGCTGATTTGGCTGAGCTCCAGGTCGGCGCGGAGTGCCAACTCTTCCTGCGACAAGCCACGTGTCTTGCGCATGGTGCGCAAGTGTTCGCCGAAGCGTTTTAGTCCCTCAGGATGCCGTGTGTGTTTCACCCGGCGATGATCGCGGGGTAACGAAAATTTAATATAGGCAAATATGCCTTATTTTATGCGCAATGTTATTTTTGCCTTCGACTTTTGAAAACCAAGCAAACCTCAACAATACCAGTTTTCAGGGTCATCACTCCGTCACTTTTTTAAACCTAATAACATCATGCAACCTTTTTCTCTCCGGGCCATTGGCTTGGCCCTTCTGTTTTTTGTGCTTTTTGGGTGTAACAAAGACAAATTGTTTGTTGAAGACAACACCTTTGGATTAGTACCGCATCACCCGATTACGATAGATGAGGCTCAGGATTATTTCAAAGGCGTAAAGAATAGAGGTTTATCCTTCAGTACACCTAAGAGCCAATTCCTAAAATTAGAGCCCGAATGGGATTTAGCGGTTATTAGTCATGGTCAAAGCGGCAAAGAGATTGTAGTTGTCCCTATTAAAGATCGAAGCATTGATTCACTCAATAATGGTCGTGCAGGTGCAAAACTTCAATTCAGAAAGTTTGATGCTGACTCAATTATTGCTGATGTCGTAGTTTACGTTGCCGATTCCACCTATTTTGCACAAGCCGGAAATGTGGCATCGTATGAAAGCTTTACAGGTATATATGCGTTTTTTGATATTTGGCTAAATTTTAAAACCGGCATATCTGTTTTAAATGGTGTACCAAATGGCTGGGTAGATACAGTTATGACAACATTTAATGAAAACGTTAACCCTGCACAAAGTAGGACAGATGATCCTTGTGCAACAATGTATGATATCGAACTTTACTGTCATTGCATAGATGTAGCTTTTGGGAGTTCGCCCTGTGGTCCAACACAGGGGATTGGCTGTACATTAGAAATAAGTTCAAGGGTTGACTGTAGTGGAGGTGGTGGTTATGGAGGTGGTAATGGCAGTACTGGCAATGGCAATGGCGGCAATGGCGGTACTGGAAGTGGGGGTTCATCAGGAAATGGAAACGGTAATGGCGGCAGCAATGGAGATCCTGGAGGGGATGATCTCATACCCGGTATATGCCCTCCGGAACCTGACTGGGTTTGTTTTTTTTTAAATAATGTAGCTCAAGACATATTTACGCCAATAACGGTTCCCGAAAATTTGCCAGACGGTTTTGATGAGGCGCTGTACAAGAAATTAGTTGAGGTGCTCCGCGATATTAAACCGAAGACCATGCAGCAAATAGATTGGCTGGTCAAAAATCCGGGAGCGATAGATATCTTGTCTGCTTACTTGGCGCTTCCGTCTGTCGGCCAGGGCTACGATCCGGAAAATCCGAATGCCCCTGCGCCTCCTGCGGTGGATGTGCTGGACTTGATTGACCTGTGCAGGAGTCATGGATTGAATGTTGAACAATTTGGGTATTTGTTGAACAATGCCGGTTTTTATGAGGCAATACAAGCATTCTGTACCCCGGAATTTGGATTTAATCCGTATACTGTAAAAGTAGCCATTGACTTAGCCCGATTTAATCAGATACCCATTCAGCCAAATTCACCGGAGTATCAAGCATTTTTAGCGGAGCATCCCGAATTTTTGGCAAACGAGAACTTGCCACTTGCCCTTGCTTACTCAATTTTTGTAGAAGGATGTAAATTAAAATATCAGTTTCCTCAAAAAAGCAACAGTGAGATTGCAATAATAGCGATAAATACCGTCCTTAAAAATTCTTTGCATACACTGTTGGATATAGGCGGGCTTGTTCCGGGAGCTGGTGAAGTTTGTGACATTTCCAACGGAGTAATCTATTACATAGAGGGTGATTATTTAAATGCTGGATTTTCATTCGGAGCTGCAGTACCTGTAGTGGGTTGGCATTCAATCGGTGCAAAATATTGCGCCAAGGTGATTACTTTAGCAGGTAGAACCTCAAAATTATCCTGGTTGGTAGATGCCTCTTCAGGTAAAATTTTATTTGCGATAAACGATGAAGCTTCTCGAAGTCAGCTTAAAAGGATTATGGACACGCCGGCAAACCATCAGGCGCACCACTTGGTTCCTTTGGAATTTAAGGAAAATAATGTCGTACAAATGGCAGCAAAAAGAAATGGGACATCACCATGGCATATGAATTATGTGGATAATGGGTATAATGTTCATATAAGTAGACACAATGGCCCTCATTCCACATACTCTGAAGCTATTAACCGAAAACTTCTTGAAATAGAAGCACTACCTGCACTAAATCCAGAAAAGGCTCATTTATATTTAACTTCATTGAGTGCTGATATCAGAATTATCTTAGAAAGCAATGCTAATCGCCACATAAATGATCCATATATTGCAGATTTAATTGACGATATTGTTATTGACTAATGACCTTTAAAGCGTCACGTGTTTAAAAACTCGTGACGCTTTAATTAACTGATAAAAGATGAACTACTTTTCACTTCGTTTTGACCCAGAAGCCATGGGCATTTACCCACAAGCAGTTGGAATTACCGAGATATATGATATCAGGATGCCAAACTCCTTTCAAAATGCGGCAACGAATAACCTACTTCAGCAACTCTTGATTCCTTCAAAGATTCATATTAAACATAATTCCAAATGGACAGACCGTTTATCCATAGGTTCAATCAGTCATCCATATCTAATTATCAGTGCTAAAATGCTTTCCGTTATTCAATCCGTTCGTACGCCTAACTATTATTTATACCCAGTATCGGTGACAAAAGGCCAAAAAACTCGTGAATATTACATCTTTGTCATGGAGGATCAATTCATTCACTACATCAATCTGCAAACATGCATGGCGACCTTGATACAGAAAAGTTCACCTGATGTTACGCCCGTTGACTTGATCCAAGCGACATTTACTTCTCATGAAGATTTTCTAACACAAAAATCTTCTTTAAATCCATATAGCTATTTTCGAATTACCCATTTTGAAATGAACCCATCGGCTATCGAATATGATGTCTTTCGGCTTGCGCAAGAGGTTTCCGCTCCGGCTTCATATTTTGTTTCCGAAAATTTTGTAACTGCTGCCGACAAAGCGAACCTGACGGGCATAAAATTTGAACCTTTTCCACAGGAAATTAATTCATTATACAACTTAGTTGAGTATTAAACCAAAACCTTATGGCTCAACTTTCACACAACACGCATGCCTGGCTTCAAAAACACAATTGTGATCATTTTGCTAATGACTTTCTGTTGGGATCCAACGGGACTGCGGATCAACGAAAACGCTATCTGTCAGTAACGTTGGCCGTCCGGTGGTGCATGGCCGCCGAATGTGCACAGGATGGCGACAGGGTTCCAAGCCCATATATGCGCCAAGCGATTCGGGAAGTGCTGTATCCGTGGTTTTCAGGCATATTCATTTCATCTGAAACCATTGATGCGGTTTGGGTGCAGATGTGCCAACATAGCGCCGAATATCGTTTCGCAGTAATGGATGAATCCCCTTTTAATCGGGCAAATTATGGCATATACAAACACCTACTGGGCCCTGATCAAGCGGTTCAACCCCAAGAAGATATTATTTCAAATGCCATAATTAAGGGTTTCAAGTTTTATTACGATGAAGAAGAGGCGAAAGGATATTCGTATGCCATTTCTACCCACGGACTGTCATCGTTTTTACAAATTGTGCCACCTGACAAGTCTTGGATAGAGGTGGGCGACCAGTTGATTATGGTTGTTTCTCCTGAAAAATGAAGGCTTTCAGTTTCTGCAGCGCTCATTAAACCATCGGAAAAGGACTCTCCGATATTTATAGCACAATATTCGTCCTACGAGTATATTCGTAGGACGAATATCATTGGGCTGTTTTCACCGCACGCCCCGCGCCGTTTTATAGTTGTGTATGATCCGTTCGGCTTCCGGATCGGGCCCGGGACTTTTCAGCGCATCCCACACATCGGCTTCCACAGTGCTCATCAGTGTTTTTTCAAAAAAAGCATAACCGGCAAACCGGCCGTCAAGCACCCCCACAATGGCTTGTTCATCGGGCGTCCTGCCAGGTTCAACCACGAAAAACGACCCTTCTAACCCCCGTTTGATCAGGCGCATGGCCGCTTCGGCGCGGAGGTTGTAGTCGGCAGGCGCCTCAAAGCCGATGCACGCACCATGACACAGTTTGATGGAGTGGCGAAAACAGGCAAACGGGTGGTTGTCGAAACCACATAATTTCCCGCACAATTCAAATCGGTGCATGAGCGATTCCAAATGGCCCACCGCGCTGCCCATTTTGGGGTATTCGGCAATTTTGACCATCCCTTTGATGCCATTTTTCGGGTTTTTTCCCGAACACAAATGGAGGTACCCCCGCTCGTCGGTGTTGATATAAATGGCACCCTGAAATTGTTGCGCGCGTTGTGCGCGGTTGATGCGCGGTTGCAGGCGTTTTATTTCAGCGCTTTCCAGCAGCAAAGCCACCAATTCGCTGCCGGTCACTTCACAACTCAGGTCGGCTACGCTTTGGCGCAATTGTTCGCCTTTGGGACTTGGATCCGCGAAGTGCTCAAAAATACGCTTGCGGATGTTCAGGCTTTTGCCCACATACACCACCTGGCCATTGGCGTCGTGGAAGTAATATACGCCACAGGATTCCGGCAGGGCGTGCAGCCGATCCAGGGAAATTTGAGGCGGTAGTTTGGTTTCTTTTACGCCGTGGTTGATGAACGCCTTCAGGCTGCTTTCGCCATCACGAGCCGCCAGAATGTGTTCAAAGATGTGCACCGTAGCCAAGGTGTCGTCCAGCGCCCGGTGGCTGCGCTCCACGGCAATGCCAAAATGCGATTTGAGTTTGCTCAGGCTGTAACCCGGCAGCCCGGGAAACACCTTCCGCGCCAGCCGTACCGTGCAAAGCTGTTTGCGTGTATATGGATATCCCAGACGGCTGAATTCCTCGCGGACAAAGGCATAATCAAATTGCGCGTTGTGCGCCACAAAAACCGCCCCTTCTGTCATCTCTACAATCCGGCGCGCTACTTCAAAAAACTTGGGGGCGTCGGCCACCATTTCATCGGTAATGCCGGTCAGCTGTGTGATGTTCCAGGGTATGCTGCGCTCCGGATTGATCAGCGTGGCAAATGTATCCACAACGGCCCGTCCATCGTGGAGCACAATGGCAATTTCGGTGATGCGCTCCCAACGAGCCGATCCACCGGTAGTTTCTACGTCAATAATGGCAAACATGCGGTGTGGGCGCAAATGTAAAACATGTTTTGTTGACTTGAAAACAATTTGTATAAAAAATATTGCGTTCGTTGATATTATCCAAAAACGTAAAAAATTTGACGCTTTGTGTACTGCATTTTTGACAACTATGGGGTTTAGTGTGCATTTTTGCCCAAAAACATCCATGTACGCCAAAATAACCTGCTGTTTCCTGTGTATTTTGATGTCCGCAAACAGCTTTTGGGCGCAGGTCATCACAGGGGCTGAACGCACGGCCGCCTATCTGCCCATGCTGGAAGGCAAACGCGTCGGGTTGCTTGTGAACCAATCGTCGCGCATCGGGCATACCCATTTGCTGGATTCGCTCATCGCCCTTCATGTCAATGTGCAACGCATTTTTACGCCCGAACACGGGTTTAGAGGGAAAGACGACGCCGGTGATGTGGTGCAGGACTCGTTTGACGAGCAAACCGGATTAAAAATAGTGTCCCTGTACGGGAAAAAGGTAAAACCAGATCAATACGATTTGAGCGATCTGGACGTCGTGGTTTTTGACGTGCAAGACGTGGGTGCGCGATTTTACACCTATATAAGCACCATGTACATGATGCTGGAGGCCTGTGCCCACGCCGGCATTCCGTTTATCGTCCTGGATCGGCCCAATCCAAACGGCCATTACGTAGACGGACCGGTGATCGAAGACCGGGAGTTGTCGTTTGTCGGTGTGGCCCGACTGCCCATTGTACACGGATGCACGGTGGGCGAATTGGCCAACATGTTCATAGGAGAAACATGGATTACCTGCAATGCGCCATTTACCCTAAACGTCATTCGTTGCGAAAACTACACCCATCAAAGTTTTTATGACCTGCCCGTCAAACCCTCGCCCAACCTGCCCAATGCGCGGGCGGTGTTGCTGTATCCGTCGCTTTGCCTGTTTGAAGGGACAGTCATCAGCGTGGGCAGGGGAACCGACTGGCCATTTCAACGGATTGGTCATCCGGATTATACCCTCGGCAACACCGTGTTTACCCCGCGCCCCAACGAAGGCGCTCGAAACCCGATGTACAACGGCCGCTCCTGCAACGGATATGATTTCCGCAAGTTGGCCGTGGATAGTTTATTTACCCTCAAAAAGCTTGACCTGGAACCGTTGATCACTTTTTATCAACATTTTCCCAATAAAAAGCATTTTTTCCTGAAAAACGGCTACTTCGACATGCTGGCCGGTTCCGACAACCTGCGCAAGCAAATCAGGCAGGGCCACTCCGCCGCCGACATACGCCAAAGCTGGGCAGCAGACCTCGAAGCCTACCACTCCATCCGAAATAAATACCTGTTGTACGCACCGTAATCGCAAATCCGAAATCCGAAATCCGAAATCCGAAATCACAAATCCGAAATCAACATGTTGCACCACCTCGAAACCGCTCGAAAAGGAGAATCTGCCGCCGCAGCATTTTTAGAAGAAAAAGGCTATCGCATAGAAGCCCGCAACGTACGCACCGGGCGCGGGGAAATTGACCTGGTGGCATGGTCGCCAGAAGGCCATTTGATTTTTGTGGAGGTCAAAACCCGTTCCAGCGACGGTTTTGGCGGCCCCGAAAGTGTGGTAGACAAAAAGAAGGAAGATGCCATAGCCCGCGCCGCCGGGGCGTACATGGAACGCATTCAATATGAATGGATCATTCGGTTTGACGTGGTTGCCGTGTTGATGCAAGACGATCTGGTGAAACACATTCGACACGTGGAAGACGCGTTTTTTCCCATCGGCAGGCTTTGATGGGCTGCTCTTTTTGTTTTGCCATAAATAATCATACGCGCTTATTCCCGCTCAGCTTGCAGAAAAAGTGCGAACTTGGCGGCTCAATCCGATGCCCATGATTCGCTTGTACACTTGCCTGCTCTTTGCTTGCGTTGCCGGAATCGCAACTGCACAAAACGTAAACACCACGTTTAGGTCAAAACTCGGTTATCCCGGCCAAACCCTGGCCAATGTATGGGGCTACACGGCGCCCGACGGACGAGAATACGCCCTCGCGGGCGGCTCGCAGGGGCTGATCATTGTAGACATCACCAATCCGGATGCTCCCCAGCAAATTGTGCAAATTCCTGGCCCCAACAGCCTTTGGAAAGAAATAAAAACCTACAGCCACTATTGTTATGTGGTATCGGAGGGCGGACAAGGCATTCAGGTCGTTGACCTGGCCAACCTCCCCTCTCCCACCGTGTCCAGCAAATTTTATTCCGGCGACGGCGCCATTGCCGGCCAGTTGAACAGGATACATGCCCTGCACATCGACGTGGTTAAAGGTTACTTGTACGCTTATGGCGGCAACCTGTTTGGTGGCGGGGCTAAAGTGTTTGATCTGCACACCGATCCATGGAACCCCAAATACGTGGGCAAATTTGACCAGTTGGGGTATATCCATGACGGGTATGTGGACAACGACATCATGTACTCCGGACACATTTATGCCGGACAGTTTGCCGTGGTGGACATGACCGACAAAAGCAATCCGCTCCTGATCTCTACACAAAACACGCCGGGCAATTTCACCCACAACACCTGGCTGACCGACGACCGAAAGGTGATCTTATCCACCGATGAGGTCAACAACTCCGTGCTGGCCGCTTATGATGTGAGCGACCCAACCGATATCCGGTTTCTCGATCAGATCCAAAGCAATCCGGGTTCCAACTCCGTGGTGCACAACACCCACATCCTCGGCAATTTTGCGGTGACTTCCTGGTACAAAGACGGGTTTACCATCGTTGACATTTCCCGGCCCGACAACCTGGTTCAGGTGGGCAACTTCGACACCTACCCCGGTATTGGCGGCAGCGGATTCGACGGATGCTGGGGCGTTTATCCTTTTTTTCCGTCCGGAACCGTGGTAGCGACCAACATCAGCGCCCCCGGCGTGAGCAACAATGGCGAGCTGTACATTGTAACGCCCAATTACGTGCAAGCCTGCCACCTCGAAGGCCAGATAACCGACGCCGCCTCTGGCAATGCCATCAACAATGCCACTGTTGAACTCCTGGGCGCAAACCCGCTTAACACGTCTGCATCCAACGCATTGGGCCTGTTTAAAATGGGCCAGGTCACCTCCGGCTATTTCATTGCGCGCATCAGCAAAACCGGTTACCAAACGCTGGAACAAGCCGTTTTGCTCGAAAACGGCGTGGTCACACCGCTGCAAGTGCAACTGTTCCCCAACGGCAACCTCACCGTTACGGGTACAGTACTCAGTGCAGGCAAAAAACAGCCTTACGAAAATGCCGATCTGTTTTTGTACGGTCGTGCCGACACGTACCATGCCATAACCAATGCTGCGGGCCAGTTCAGCCTCAACGGTGTCAAACCGGGCTTGTACGATGTAGCGTCTACAGCACCCAGTGGTGCACAAAACATCCTGCCCAAACAAGTCCTGGTCAGCGACACAAGCATCCTCATTTACCTGTACCCAAAGGCGCTGAAACCAGCGCAAGGTTCGTCGTTGCCAGCCATTCGAGTGGGGTCCAACCCGGTAAAAGGCGCTCTGGTGGTTCAATATGATTTGCCGCAACCCGGTCAAGTCCACCTCTTGGACGCCCTCGGCCGCCAGATACAAACCAACAGCCTGGAACAAGGGCAAGGTGAGCTTGTGATCGGACAAACACTGCCCTCAGGCGTATATTTCCTTCAACTCACTGCCAACGGCAACATCCTGGAAAGCATTCGTGTGGTGATCACACCGCAATAATATATGGTGCGCATCGGACTATTTGGCTACGGAAAGATGGGAAAAACCATAGAACAACTTTCCGGCGATTATGGCGCTCAAATCGTTTGGCGCATTGGGCGCGACGACGCGGCGCAGGCCACCCCCGACTTCCTGCAATCGGCCGACGTGGTCATTGAGTTTACCCGTCCGGAAGCCGCCTGGGACAACGTTCGACGGTGCATCGAAGCTGGTGTGCCGGTGGTAAGCGGCACCACGGGTTGGGACGAGCATTTGCACGAGGCCCAAATGCTGTGCGCCGCCCAAAACAGCGCTTTCATCTGGGCCTCCAATTTCAGCGTCGGGGTCAATCTGTTTTTTGCCCTGAATCAACAACTGGCACAGTTAATGGCTTCACACCCCGAATACCACCCGCACCTGACAGAGGTACACCATGTGCATAAACGCGACGCGCCCAGCGGCACGGCCATCAGTTTGGCCACACAAATCATGGCACACCATCCGCGCATCACGCATTGGGAGACAGAAGATACCGATGACCCCCATGCGCTGAGCATACAATCCATACGCGATGGGGAAGTGCCCGGCACACACCGCGCCGCGTGGAAAAGTGCCATAGATACCATCACCATCGAACACGAAGCCCATTCCCGGGAGGTGTTTGCCGCCGGAGCCTTGTTGGCCGCCAAATGGCTGCACGGCAAACGGGGCGTGTACACCATGGCCGACGTACTCGGCCTTCAACCAGCATAATATGGCAAACGTGGTCAAACTCACCGATGTTAGCATACTGCAACAGGATCAGTCCGTCGTCTTGGAGCACATCAACCTCACCATTGGCGAAGGCGAATTTACATACCTGATTGGCAAAACCGGCAGCGGCAAAACCACCCTGCTCAAAACCCTGTACGCCGCCCTGCCCTTGCTGCAGGGCCATGGCGAAGTGGCCGGTTTCGACCTTAAACAGGTAAATCGAAAAAATGTACACCTCCTGCGCCGTCAATTGGGCATTGTATTTCAGGATTTCAACCTGCTGAGCGACCGAAACGTGGAAAATAACCTCCTGTTTGTCCTCAAGGCAACTGGCTGGACCGACAAAGAGGCCATGTTCAAACGCGCCCATGAGGAGTTGGAAAGGGTTGGATTGTTGGACAAAAAATTAGCCATGCCGCACGAACTGTCCGGTGGAGAACAACAACGCGTAGTCATTGCCAGGGCATTGCTGAACAAACCCCCGCTGCTTATTGCCGATGAACCCACCGGCAATCTGGATCCCGAAACCAGTGACGACATCCTGGTGCTCATGCGCAATCTTGCCCGACAACACCATTCTGCTGTGTTGTGTGCCACCCATGATTACCGCATCCTCCAAAATTTCCCTGCCCGCATCCTCCGCATCATCAATGGAAAATTAATTGACGACGAAGGACTACAGTTGGGATAGGCAATTCCGGTTTGGGGGTTAATGCATGTTCAGATTTCAAGAACAGGCCCTATACACTGTGCAGCACTTCCAGTTTGGCCATGCGTGCCGACATGCGTTGGTGCCTGCGCGTCTCCTGTCCGTCTTCAATAGAACGGCGGTGTTCGGTATGTGGCCTGAACCCGGTGGTGTACACATCTGATTTACAGGGCGCATTGCCTTCGATGTGGTCAGCCATGTTGCTCAGGGCGATCAACACATGTGATTCGCGCTCCCGCAGGGCTTCGGTGCGCTCTTTGCGCTTCAGGGAGTTGTCCAATAAAGCCTTGCGCAAACCTTCGTTGGATTCATGCAGGGTTGTCCAGATGTGCGAAGGGTTGGGTATGTACGGGTTGTTTTGTACGTTGCGGAGCACACGCTCGGCAAAAACAACGAGGTTTTGCTGATGCAGAAACATAAACTGCCGGTCAATCTTTACCGTCATGGTGTTAAAATATTTATAGGTTAAAACAAGGCCAAATCAAGAGCGCCCTTTGCCGATGCAAAAGACAAATACAGGGAGACAAATGTCCGAAAAATTGCAACAAATGACAAATACTAACCCAACAAAAATCTGCCCAAACCGAGGCACTTAGCCGCCATTTGCTAATGGGTGACAAATTTTTCCACATTAAAATTGGGGAATGCATAAAACATCTGTACAAATGACGAATGTTCATCGCCAACCGTCTATGTTTTTTTGCCATCCGCTGAAAAAAACTGCAAAAACAGCCCGTAATTTCGCCGTACTTTTGGCCGCCAAACATATTAAACGTCCAATTTTCCCACATGAACTTACACGAGTATCAGGGTAAAGAACTGCTGAAGTCCTATGGCGTCCGCATTCAGGAGGGCATTGTTGCCCATACCGCCGAAGAAGCCGTAGAGGCGGCCAAACAAATCAAGGAACAATACCAATCCGACTGGTGTGTTGTGAAAGCACAGATCCACGCCGGAGGCCGCGGAAAAGGCGGTGGCGTGAAATTGGCCAAAAGCCCCGAACAAGCGGGCGAATTGGCGTCGAACATCCTCGGCATGCACCTCGTGACCCCACAAACTCCGCCACAAGGCAAGCTGGTGAGCAAAGTGCTCATCACCCAGGACGTTTTCTACCCTGGCCCCAGCGAGCCCAAAGAATTTTACATTTCCATCCTCACCGATCGCGGTATGGGCGGCAATGTCATTGTGTACTCACCGGAAGGAGGTATGGATATTGAAGCCGTAGCCGAAGAAACACCGGAAAAAGTATTCACCGAATTCATAGACCCGCTCCTCGGCCTGCGTCCATTTCAGGCACAAAAAGTGGCGTTCAACTTCGGACTCAGCGGCCAGGCCATGAAAGAAATGGTGCAGTTCATTCAGCAATTGTACGCCGCATTTGTCGGCAGCGACGCCAGCCTGTTCGAAATCAACCCATGCCTCAAAACGTCTGACGACCACATCATCGCCGTAGACGCCAAAGTAACCATTGACGACAATGCCCTGTACCGCCATCCGAACCTGGCCGCCATGCGCGATACCGCAGAGGAAGATCCTTCGGACGTAGAGGCCCAGGAATATGACCTCAATTATGTGAAATTAGACGGCAACGTGGGCTGCATGGTCAATGGCGCGGGCCTGGCCATGGCCACCATGGACCTCATCAAGCTTTCCGGAGGCGCGCCAGCCAACTTCCTGGATGTAGGCGGTACCGCCGACGCCGAACGCGTCGAAAACGCCATGCGCTTCATCTTGAAAGACCCCAACGTAGACGCTATTTTGATCAATATCTTTGGTGGCATCGTGCGCTGCGACCGTGTTGCGCAGGGTGTTGTGGATGCCTACAAATCCATCGGCGACATTCCCGTGCCGGTTATTGTGCGCTTGCAAGGCACCAACGCGGACATTGCCAAGAAAATCATCGACGAGTCCGGCCTGAAAGTCATGGGCGCTGTGGAATTCCAGGAAGCAGCCGATTTGGTACAAAAGGTACTGGCTTAATTTTCGATTCGAATGACCGTAGCCGCCGCATGAAGTGTATCCTGCGGCGGCTATTTTTATTTGGCGTGTATTAAATAGAAGCGCACGCTCCCCGCCACGGATGAATCCTGCCAGCTTATTTTGGCCGACCCGCTTCTGCCCCCTTGTTGCGCATCCGAATCAGGGAATCAGCCATCACCATCACCGATTCCATGCGGGGCAGGTCTTCCGCCAGCATGTAATACGATTCGATATAGGCTTCCTGCGTGACGCCCTGCATGGCAAACACCTGCCTGAAATAATGCCGCTCCATGGAGTCTTTGACATACCCGCTCAAGCCTGAAGTGGCACCTTCAGCCAGGGCGAGTTCGGCCATCACAACCGACAACTGTTCGTCGGTCAGGGGCGCCTGTTTGGTTGCCTTTTCTGTACAGGCGGCTGGTACAAGCCAGCAAATAGCCAACAGGGCAATTTGGCTTCGACTCATCGCAAGACCAATTTAGGGAACCAGCAGGCCTTTACACTGGCATTGCCTTCGTAAAAAGAAGCCCAGTCCGGCGCATCCGAATCGATGCGTACAATGCCACAAGTCGGAATATTATCGATGGCCTGCTGCGTAAACCGGTTGGCAAATTCGGTCAATGTCGGATTGTGCCCAAACAGCAACACCCGTTCCGCGTCTGCCGGCAAGGCGCTGACGATGCGCATCAAATCCTGTGGTTGGCTTTCGTAGATGTCCTGCACTTGCCGGATCGTTTCATGCGGTGCCTCAAAAGCGTCCGCAAAATATTGTGCGGTAGTAAGCGCCCGTTTGGCAGGGCTGCTCACCATCAAGACCGGTTGGGCAACCAGACCGGCCAACAGTTTGGCCATTTGGGGTGCATCTTTAATGCCCCGTTCATTTAATGGCCTGAGAAAATCGCGCAGGCCAGGATGCTCCCAGCTTGATTTGGCATGGCGAATCAGATACAACGAACGCATGAGTGTAAAATAAATGGCGAAAATATATAAAATTCCGGTACTTTTGATGTTTGGTGTGTACCCACTTACCAAAACATGCAAAAACGCTGGCTGAAGGATTTTGAGTTTTATATAAACCCCGGCACATGGAATGCAGCGCAGGACATGGTGCACGATGGACGCGTACGTGCCCTCAAAGAAGTGGAAAAGCACTTTTGGGTAGCGTTTGTAGATGAGCCTCCTGAAACATACGAAGTGGAAATCATGCTTACCCCGCACAAAATCAAGGCATACACCTGTGAATGTTGGGCAACTGCGGGTCGTAAGCTGATGTGTGTGCACGTGGCCGCCGCCTTGCTCAAAATCAGGCATTTCCTCCAAAAAGACACTGCGGTAGAGCCACCCGTTACCGAAAAAAAGGGACAAGCAGCCGCCAAACTGTCGGTCAACAGCATCCTGGATCAGGCGGATCCTGAAATTTTGGCAAAGTTTGTACAGGATTATGCCCGCAGAGACCGCGATTTTGCCCTTGCGCTTAAAACCTGGTTTGCCGGACAGTTTTCCGGTGCCGATAACTATTTTTTGCTGGTGCTCGACGCCGCCGTGCCGCGCATGCCCATGACCCGCCCGTTGCGCAACACGGAGTTGCGGCGCATCCGCAAAACCCTCGACGCCCTCCAATTGCAATTAGACAACGCCATCGCTGTCGGCGATTATCCCCTGGCATTTTCCATATGCGACGCCATCATGCAGCGCATTCCGCCTTTGCTCGGCCGTTTGCAGGAACACGGTCCGGTGTCGCTCGATGATGTGGTGGAATATGTCAATCGACGCGTTTTGGACTGGCCCTCAGCGCAATTGTCGCCCGAATTGAATGCCAAACGCCGTACGGCCGTGCTCGACTGGTACATGAAACCGGGTTTTCCGTTGAGTTTGCAACGGCCAGTCGTGCGTTTTCTGGCAGGGCATGCCGATGACCAGGCGTACTACAACAGTTTACGGGAGCTTTTTGACCGCCACAACGACAATCCGGCAGTGCTGAGGCTCTTTTTAGCCGCTTTGTCACAACGAAACATGCCGGAGGCCGTGGTGCGGGTGCTGGACAACAGCCCCCTGTCGCCTTCCGACATTTCGCTCAACCTGCGGGTCTTGCAGCAAACGGGCTATTCGGAAGCAGCCGCTCACGGCGCAGCTCACTTTCTGCAACACTTGCCCCTCAGCCAAAACCACCGGAAAGAGCTGGAAGACATCATGCTTGTTCAGGCCGAAAAAGACGGCGACCGGCGCTTGTTGACCAAAATCATGCAGGAAAGATTTCTGGAACACCCGGCCCCTGACAACCTCGCCAGACTCAAAAAAGTATGCGAACCGGATACCTGGCCCGATGTGCGGCGCCAACTGATCCAGGCGCTCCGCAAGGGCGACATGCGCAACGCCCTGCTCGGACTGCTTGCAGGCGAACATTTGCAGGAAGCATTGGCCGAAGAACTGGCCGACGAGAAAGACCTGGCACAACTACAGCGGTTTGAAGATCGGCTGCTGCCTGAATACGAACCCGCTTTGCGTGCCCGTTACGCAGCCCTGTTTGACGAACACCTGAAAGAACATTTTGGACGCCAGGCTTCGGTTTATGTGCGCAACGCCATCGGAAGCCTGTTGCAGCGTCGGCATACCGGGCTGGCAGTAGCCGTGGTGCGCGACCTGATGCAGCGTTACCCCGATCGTTCTACCTTAGGCGAGGAATTGGCTGAGTTGTTTCCCAAAAACGAACGAAAATCATTATTCGCCCAGGCCACAGAAATATCTAAACCCTGAACCGACATGAAAGTGGAATGCTGGTGTATGGGCAAAACAACAGAATCCTATCTGAAAGAAGGCATTGACGTGTACGTCAAACGACTGGGGTTTTACTTCCCCTTCCAATGGCTCGAGTTTCCCGATGTTAAACCCAAGCTCTCCGACCCGTTGGCATTAAAGCGGGCAGAAGGCCAACTGTTCCTCCAAAAGATTAAACCGGACGATTATGTGGTGCTCCTCGACGAAGCCGGACGCGAGTACAGCTCCGTCGAGTTGTCGGCCTGGCTTGAGCGCCGCTTTAATGCCGCGCCCAAAAGAGTGCTTTTTCTTGTTGGTGGCGCTTTCGGTTTTTCGCCCGACCTTTATGGCCGCGCCCAGGAACAATGGTCTTTATCCCGGCTTACGTTTTCCCACCAAATGATCCGGCTGTTTGCAGCCGAGCAGCTGTATCGGGCCATGACCATCTTAAAAAATGAACCATACCACAATCCATGAACTTCATCATTATAGCGGCCACAGCCATCGTGTCCATCACCGCTTTTAGCAATTATGCCATCATTGAGCAGCTGAAACACTGGCCTTACGCCGAACAACGCCGCAACGAGTATTTCAGGTGGGTTACCGGAGGCTTGTTGCACGCCGATTGGGGGCATTTGCTTTTCAACATGTTGACCCTGTATTTCTTCGGCGGTCAGGTGGAGGACTGGTTCCTCGCTTTTTTCGGGCCAAATTTTGGCGGGCTTGCATACCTCGGCTTTTACCTCCTGGCCATAGCCGCCGCATCGGCCGCCACTTATTTCCGGCATAAAGACAATCCCAGGTTTTCCAGCATCGGTGCTTCCGGCGCAGTTGCGGCCGTTTTGTTTGCCGCCATCCTGCTCAACCCCACCATGGGCATTTACATCATGTTCATCCCCATACCCATTCCCGGTTTCCTGTTTGGCCCCATGTATTTATGGTACAGTTCTGACGCAGCGCGCAAGGGACACGACAACATAGACCACATCGCGCACTTTTACGGCGCCGTGTTTGGCTTCCTTTTTCCCCTGTTGTTCAGTCCGGTTTTGTTGCTCCAATTTTTTAGAGAAATGGTTGCCTGGTTGGCAAACCTGTTCAGCTGAGCCATGCGGCTGCGTACCCGATGCAATTGTTTTCACCCGGACATTTGAGCGCAATGCCTTGTCGTATCTTTGCAACCAAATGGGCAGACAGCGTGTTTAAACGTTCCATTTCTTTCGAATAAACTCTTTTTTCTTTCAAAATCTCAATACCATGGCTTTAGTATTCACCGACGCCAATTTCGAGGCGGACGTTTTGAAAAGCGATAAAGTAACGCTTATTGACCTTTGGGCAGAGTGGTGCGGCCCTTGCCGTGCCATGGGGCCTATTGTGGATGAGTTGGCCGACGATTACAAAGGCATCGCCAACATCGGCAAACTGAACGTTGATCAAAATGAACAGGTACCCACCAATTACAGCGTGCGCGGCATACCGACTTTTTTGATCTTCAAAAATGGCGAGTTAAAGGACAAGGTTGTTGGCACAACGACCAAAAAGGCGTTGGCCGAAAAAATAGACGCCCTGGTAAAAGAGGGTACCGTTAAAGCATAACAACCGCATTTGTCACGCCCTGTTCAAATAGAAGAAAGCTGGAAAACGGCGCTCGCAGAAACATTTGAGCAACCGTATTTTGACGCCATCAGAACCTTTCTCCTCCATGAGAAAAATGCGGGAAAAATTATCTTTCCGCCTGGGCCGTTGATCTTCAATGCGTTTAACCAAACCCCGTTTGATCGCGTAAAAGTGATCATCCTGGGCCAGGATCCGTACCACAATCCGGGCGAAGCGATGGGATTGTCCTTTTCCGTACCCAAAGGCGTACGCATACCGCCCTCTCTTCTGAATATTTACAAGGAAATCAACAGCGACCTTGGTTTGCCCATGCCACCTCATGGCGATCTGACGCATTGGGCAAACCAGGGCGTGTTGCTGCTTAACGCCATGCTGACCGTGGAAGCCGGCAAGGCGGGCGCGCATCAAAACATTGGTTGGCAAACGTTTACCGATGCGGTCATCCGCCGTTTATCCGAACAACGCGAGGGACTGGTATTCATGCTGTGGGGCCGTTTTGCCCAGGGCAAAAAAGCGCTGATCGACCCATCCAAACACCTCATTTTAGAAGCGGCGCACCCCTCGCCTTTGGCCCGTGATGCTTTTAAAGGCTGCCGACATTTTTCTCAAGCCAACACGTATTTACAGGCCAAGGGAAAAAGTGCAATAGACTGGTCAATCAAATGATAGTTAAACTATCTAAAAAAATAAAATTACTTTCGTTATTTT
>JBMOHO010000031.1:0-18862 GCA_049317805.1 Saprospiraceae bacterium | reverse complement strand
TGCACCGTCAAAGACCTCTGGTTCGGAGGTAATGTTGAATGTATCCGTGTACAGGTCAAAATCCACTCCCAAAAAAGAACACGTACATTCACTTTCTCCATAAAAGATGGCACCATTTTTGGCAATTGCATAGGGCCTGAAATAATACACCTCTCCCTTGTCAAATAATCCCCCACTAAGGTTGTCTTGAAATGGAAACTTCTGACTGAATGTAGGTTGTGTTCTGAATTCTACAGTCATGTCATCTTTGGTGATAGTGTCAGGACAGGGATTTTTGCTCCAAATCCATCCATACCGATCAACATTCAATTCAATCGAACTCATTTCTGCTTTTACTAAAAATCCGCCAGCTGTATCCGGAGTAACCTCAATCACTTCAAACGTCTGAGGGCCTTTGAAATTAGTTCCTTCAGTTGGAATGGCGGGTTCTTGTTCCAGGGTACATGTCAGCAGCACAAATGACAACGCCATGGCCGCAAAAGGAAAGAAAATGTATTTCATGGTGATGTAAGTTTGATGGTTCATTTGGTGAGGGTATATCCAAGACCGCCTATTATTTGGGCGTTAGTGTTAAATTGAATTGTACTGGCCCCGATGTCGATTACAAATCGGCCGAAACGCAAGTAGGCGCCTGCATCAAACACGACGCCTTCGCTGTTTATTTCTTTGTTGATGACCCATGATTGGTTAATCTGCTCATAATCCGGATTCAGAATGTCGTATTTCCAGTACAGTTGTTCTGCACCGTAACCTACACCTCCGTACACGTATACCCTACGGGCCACCTGAACGACTACCCCCCCGGTAGCAGCCCAACTGCACAAACGGGACTCTTCTCCGATTTCATACACTCCATCCGTTTTATAGTTGTCTATAGAGGCGGATTGGTCAGCTACAGTTGTCAGTGCGTTATCAAGCGGTTTCAAATACCATGACCTGCGGTATCCGACAAAAAAACCAATGGGGCTCAAGCGTGTAATTTTCAACCCCAAGGGGGCACTGTTGGAAGCATTCCAGGATAACGCCCAATAGCGCGGCAATACAGCGGGCCTTGTAGGCAAGTCTTCCTCCAGACCCAGTTGCAAGCCGTCAATGTCGTTCACCCCGTCCCGGAATGGATCCCACGTGATGGTTTTTCGTTTTCCTTTGACGGGCACCCAGCCATAATCGCCAATCAGGCTTTTCAGGGCAATGCTGTCGGAAGGGGCATTCAGGATGCGCGGTTGAATAAAAACCTCTTCCAGAAAGCTTGCTTTTTTCAAATCATACTGCAGCAGGAAGTACTGTCCGGATTGATCAAATGTATCCCGTATGTGTTCAACCTGTTGGGCAAACCCGCGCGGCAACACCACACAAACAAGGGAAACATATAATATGACTTTGGGAATGCAGGGGTGCATGTTGTTTGGCGTTTAAGGCTTAATAATTGCGTGCTAATCGAAAACCAATGCTGTAATTCTGGTCTTCCGGACTCCGGTGGTAGCGTCGGTTGACCTCACAATCCTTTGGATACGAGCTCCATGATCCACCCCGCAGGATGCGCTGGGTACCGTCGCTGTGTTTATTGTCTGCTGTGTTGTGCTTTAAAGCCCGGCAAAAATCATCATCATGGGTATTCCAGCACCATTCCCAAACGTTGCCCGACATATCGTGCAAACCCAGTTGGTTAGGCTTGAACGACCCGACCGGAGCGGTATAGGCAAAAGCGTCGGCGTAATCGAAAGTGGTCCAGCTTGCATATTTGTCCTGTGCAGTCTGATCGGCTACGTTGCCGCCGTGGCTTTCCATGGGTATGTCATTGCCCCAACTGTACAGGGTGTGGGCTTCGCCGTTGCCCGCAGCATATTCCCACTCTGCTTCGGTGGGTAAGCGATAGCCGTTGGCCGTCCAGTCGCAAGTAATTTTCCGGTAATCAGCAGCGGTGGAGTCTGTTCCATAGGTGGTCAAATACACTTCCTGAAGTCCTTCCTGATGGCTGCGCCAGTTGCAAAATGCAATGGCATCATACCAGTTTACATCTACTACCGGATGGGTCTGGCGCCCCCAGCCATTGTCTGATGGCCGGGGCAGCCCGTTGGCAGTGCAGTAGAAGTCGTACTCAAAAAAAGTCACTTCTTTGGAGGCCATGAGAAACGTCGATACGTTGGCGCTGCATGCATTACCTCGCGTATTGGCGCCATCAGAAGGAGCGTTGCCTTTCAGTTTACCGCCGGGTATGGTCAATAAACGTTTGGGCATGAATTGGTCGAACATGGCAGCCTCCAGTTCAGGCGCCATCCTGCTGCGCATCGCTCGCAATGCAATAAGCTGTTCATAAGGGCTTTGTGACGCCAGGGAGGCCAGTTGGGCGCGTTCTTCTTCTTTTTCAAACAACGTGGACAGGGTATCCATCAAACCCAAAGTACGTTCGGGCATGCCCAGTTCGGACAAGCAGAAGGCTTCTTCGAAGAAAAGTCGGGCCACTGAATCGCGCGGAGTGTTTAGACGGGTATATAAATGCGTTTTAGCTACTGCGCCGGTGTAGTTAAAAGCATTTAGATCACTGTGTATGTTTTGCAGCAGTTGATTTTGCAAAAAGGAATATTCATCTATGACTGCTGCCGGCTGGTAGTACATGGAGTCGGCCTGCTCCAATTTCAGAAAAGCGCGCTCAAATTGGCGTTGGTCTACGTCTGCATGCGCTGAAATCAGGATAGAACGGTATATTTTATCAAAAACGACGTCTACCTCATCGGGAATAGCATTCACGATGCGGGCAGTTTTCACATTTTCCAGCGCGGCGTCAAACTGAGCAAGGGCAATATTGTCTTCTGCTCTTTGCAAGAGCAGCTTAACCTGTTCAACATTTACTTTGTCCTTTTCTTCGGTTACCCGACGAAGCTGATCCAAGGCTTTTTGGGTTTCCTCGTTTGCTATTTTCTCTTTTTGGGCTAGCTCCTCTGCTGTTCTTTTGGCCTCCTCGGCTTCGCTTCTGGCTTTTACCTCTGCCTCTTTTTGCCTATCAAGCTCGGTAAATATGTCATTCAACAACTTTTCAAGCTTCTTGTCAAGTTGCTTTTCCTTGAAGTCACAAGCGGATGCATCCGTATAGTTTACAAATGCTCCTTTGACGTCTTTTTGTGCCAATAACTCAACCGCATCGTTATAGATGGCAGTACAACTCTTTTGAGCCATCACCCCAACAGCGTGGTGCAGCAGAAACAAAAACACAATAAATAAACGAAAAGACATGGTTGGGGGTTGTTTTCAAATGAACAAGTTATTAAAAAGATTAATGTAAAAATTAAAACAGAACGACTTTTAAATACACATAACGGTTTTGATGCAAAGATAGAAATGTTTTTAAAATGCGTTATTGGTTTCAAAAAAAAAATTGAGTTTGTTTAAACGATGCCCATGAATCACCCATACACGCTAACAATTACCGATTAATCAACCGTAGACTGTCGTATGTGATCAATGATCTCAGAGAGTCTTGCAGCACGGGGTTGAAAGGATATTGCTTGAGCATGGTTTTTGCACTATCCAGTAAGTCCTGTGCTTGTTCGGGTCTTCTAACTTCCAATATTTTTGCTTTTTCCTTGTACTGTACCAACAAGCTTAAGACCTTTTCGGCCTCCGCTTCATCTCTTTTTCTAATGGCCTTCTGCAGTTCTTCTAATATCAATTGGGTTTCACGCGCACTTTTCTCGGCTAATTTTTGCTGTTGGTAGGCATAAACAAAAGCCACAATAGCCAATACAGCCACAACCGACGCCAACAGGGCGAACAACCGCGCGCGCTTTTGGCCTTGTTCTGCCGCATTCTGCAGGCGTTCGGCTTCTTCGGCGCGTTTCTTTTCTTCGGCTACCTGGCGCTCGGCTTCACGTGTGCGGGCTTCCGCTTCGAGCCGCTCTTGTTCTATGCGAGCGGCTTCCTGAATGGCCTCATACTCCTTGCGCGCTTTGAGCACAGGCGCAATAAGCGTGTCGTGGCTGATTTCATAATTGAACCCGCCCAGAGAGTTCACCTCGCGGCGAATGAGGTATGTTCGCTCAAGGTTTTGGAGCAGTTCGGGCGCCACTCCAAAAGCCTGCGCCAGTTCACCGGCGTCGCGGCTAAGACGGCGCCCGTCGCCACTCCGGGTTTCCACCAGCAGCAAACCCTGTTCCAGTACCAGTCGTGCGGCCAGGTGTTCTTCCTCCGGCAACTCGTCTATCCGATCCTGATAGTAATCTTCGAACACCGTATCAAAGTTGGGCAACTCGTCTGTTGACACTTCTCCCAATTCCTTTTCGACGACCCGTTTCTCTATCGAAGAACACACAATCTGCAGCAGGAAAGCTTCAATGCGGCCAGCTTCGGCACCCTTTCGGCCGGTCAGTTCTCGCAAAATCGTGTCCAAAGCACTGCGCTCATACTGAAAAGCCGGGCTACTGTACTGCTCCCTTCCCGAATCTGGTTCATCAGCACTTTCAGCAGCAGGCCCCACAATGGCTTCGCGGGCCTGCTCCAGATCGAGCGCGCGCAGTTCGTGCCGTTTGTTCAAGATGGCAGGCAGGCGATCCTTGAGCCGGTCCAATTCGCTAAGCCGATCTGAACGAATGGCCAACAGCGCTTTTGTGTCCATCTTCTCCGCCAGGAAATTGACCTGATCTTCCGTCAGTTCGTCTTCGTGGTCTTCCAAAAACTGCGGGTAATCCGTATAGAGAAGCTCTGCCAACTGTTCTTTGAAAGCCAATTGCTGCTCATCCGGATAAGAAAAGAACTCTTCAAATTGGTCGAAGAGCAGGACAAATGTCATGTCCTGGGTGTGGTTCCACCTTTTAAAAGCGCCCCAAAGGGTATCAGGAAGGTTATCCGGCAGGTTCTCGGCGGCAGGCACAATGTCCTTGAGCGCGTTTGTCAATTGGAAAACAAACTTATCATAGAGGCTCATCGACTCCTGTTCTGTCCAGATGTTGAATCGAACAGGAACAGGGATGTAAAGCCTTTTTGTTTTAGTGCTTTTTTCAGCCAGCGCCGGAATAATCCCTGCATTTAACAAGGATGACTTACCGTGGCCTGATTTGCCAAAGAGCACACAGAGGCGCTCTACCATGATTAACGACAACAGCCTTTCCGTGTCGTCTTTCCGACCGAAAAAGATGGCCTGCTGATCCCGCTCAAATGGGCGTACACCAGGGTAACGATTGCGATTATTGGTTACACTCATTCTTCCTGCCGGATTTGATTGGCGTAGGTTAAGAGGGTATATCGGATTCGGTTAATTTCCAAACTCAGGTAGTTGTTGTCTTCTGTGCCCGCTTTTTTGGCGACTAACCATGCGGCAAAACGGCTTCTCAAATGCGGCAACTCTATTGTTCTTTCTTCTTCGCCAAGGTGTGTTTCTAACAAGTTAAAAGCCTCCTCAAACTTGTTTTGTACTGCCAATAAGCGAATATCTGTTTCAATTTTACTTCCCGGTTCGTGCAACTTGCGGAGTATGCCTTTGCGTTCACATGCCTGATACAGGGATTCAAAGCCCTGTCGGGTAGGCGCTATGTGCTTGATTTTAAATTGGTACATGACGAACTCACGCGATGCGTCACTGATCCAGCTGACAATCGGAAAATTCTGTTTGGCGCTGTTAAATGGATTGTAATCCAATTTGTTCAAGTAGTGCAGAAACAACTGAAAATACCAGCGCTCCAATTCGAAACCCAGCAAGATAAACCGGTCTGCTTCCTGAAGCTTGCGCGTCAGGTGTTCCGAAACGCCTTGATCGGCCAATATATTTTTCAGGAGTTCGAACAGGTCGAAATAATCAAGGATTACGGAGTCTAATTTATCCAAAACACTGCCACAAAGGTTGTAAACCAGGGGTTTGTTCATGCCGTCAGGAAAATCCAGTACTGGCGGATTGGGTTTATCCTTAGAGGTAAAATAATCAAACTGCGGTTCCCTGTAGTATTTCAAAAAGGCTTCGTAAACGTATTTATCCGGATTGATATTGACCACCACCGGAAAAGGAATGGCCACTATTTGCCGCAACAACTCCGAGTCGGGTAGCCAGGCATCCTCGCGCAGCACATTGCGCACCTCTTTCATGGCTTTTTGTTTTGCCGGAGCGCTGCTAAACTGAAACAAGTTGTCTCGTTCGTAAAAGTGATTCAGCTCTTTTTCGCTTAGCGTTTGCATTATCCTGTTGCGACTCAGTTTGCTAAACGAGGTGGTGGCATCCACATCATCTGATGGCTGTCCTTGTGTCGAATACAAGGGAATGGCATCCGGGCCAAGCAGCAAAACGGCTTCTCCGTCCGCAATGCTTTGCGCTAGTTCGTCCCAGGAAATATCATCCAATTCAGTCATAAAGGCTTTATATAGGTGTTAAGCCACAAACGTACCTAAAACCAACGTTTGTATCGGCAATCGTACCTATATAATATTGACGAGGCAAAAGGAATTCGTCACTTCCGCCTCCGATCAATCACCGCCGCATCAATCCCTTTGTCCTCCAGTTTGTCTAAAATCTGATTGGCTTCGTTCAGGCTGTTGGTGCGTTTGACAATGACGACAGCGTATTTTCCACGGTTGTAAAGGCCCACCTCGGAGTCGCTGTACCCCATGCGGATGAGCGTTTCCATTTGTCGGCGGGCATTGTCTTTGATGGTAAATGAACCGGCGATGACTCGGTAGCGGCCATCTTCGGATTCCACCTCGTTGTCGTAGTCTACCATACGGCCTGCGGTAGACTTTGTAACCGTGTTGGTCGTCGTTGTGGCAGGGGTGTTGTTGGCAGGTGCCGCCGGTTGATCGTACTCATTTGGTGGAATATAAGCCGCTTGTTGATTACCAGAGGGGGTGGCTGGCTGGTCGTACGGATTTTTAGCAGCGGTGGCACCACCTCCGGCAGGCGTATTGTAATCTACGTCGCCTCCGGTGTAGGCAGTGGTTTTGGCGGTATCTTCCATTGGATAGCCCAGATCGCGCAACGCCTGGTCCAATTCGGCTTGTTCCTGGGCTTGCAGGGTTTCCTGTTGTTTCATCTCACAGGCTTTATAGCCAGCAACGGCCAATAAACCGAACAGGACGGCAAACATGATGTACGTAAGCAACTTGTTGGTAGGCATAGACAATGGGTTGGTTTAAAGTGATCGGTTAGCGGTTCCAGGTGTTGTTTGCAGCGTCTGTGTCTGGTATCAACCTGTCGCCCAAGGTAATGGTTTTGGGCGTTTTACCTTTGGGTAATGCAATTGATTTTTCTGTATTTCCCGTTTTCCATGCCGCTGCTGTTTCGTGCAGGACGTCAACTGTACCATCGGAATAAGTTACGGTGAGGTGGATGGGAATGGGTTGGGTTCCCACTTTTTGTACCAACACAGTATACCGGCCTTTGTTTTCCGATACGTTGCCGATGCCGATATCCGGGAAGCCCCACTCGAAAAACCAGGGTTTCCAGTACCAGTCCAGGTTTTCGCCCGAAAGATCGCTCCAACTGTTGAAAAAATCATACGGTACAGGGTGTTTGCCCTTCCAGCGATCCATGTAGCCAACCATACAATGATGGAATTTTTCGTAACCCAACAGGTCGAGCAGGGTAGTGTAGGCTGCTTGCGGACGCACATAGGAGGCAACGCGGTAAGAAGGGTTTGACAGGAAACGAGAGCGCACCATGGGAGGCACATCGCTGTCGGTGCCTGCCACACGCTCATAACCCCTCAATCGACCCTTTTGGGTGTGGTTGAGGGAATCGGTGAGGAGCACGTCGAAAAAAGAAGCCCACCCTTCGTCCATCCAGGCATACTCCTGTTCGTTGATGCCCATCATGAACGGGAAATAGGTGTGTGCTGTTTCGTGCACGGTGAGGCCGGTCGGGTCGTTTTTGCCCAGGCTGGCGTCGTTGCAAAACATGGGATACTCCATGCCGTCGTTGCCATTGAAAACCGTCAGGCAGGGATAGGGAAACGGGTAACCGGGCAGCCAGTTGCTCATGAGGTGGATGCCATCGGCGGCGATGCGGCACACGCGGTAGTAATCTTCGGATTGGGTATCGTACACTGCGCTTACCAAGGTGCGCCGGTTGGTTTTGGCGTCCACCACCACCGAGGTCGCGTCCCAGTTGTACCGATTGGAAGCGGCAAAGGCGGCATCGGGTACGTCTTTGGCGGTGTACCGAAATGTATTGGAGCTCTTGTTTGCAAAAACGCGGCCTGTTTTTAGGTCTTCTTCAGTGAAAATGGAGATTACTTGTTCATTCGTATGCGCCGACTTCCATTTTTGTAAAACGGCGGGTTGCAGCACCGCCTCCGGATTTTGCCATTCGCCGGTGGCCCACACCATGAAACCGGCGGGCATGCGGAGGGTGATGTCGTAATCCGCAAAATCGTGGTAAAATTCCTGTAGACCCGTGTACGGGAAATCGGCCCAACCGTAAACATCATCGTACACGGCCATTTGCGGGTACCAGTACGGCACAAAAAACACTGTGGAGTCACCGGCATATTCCCGCGCAGCGCCTTCATCGGCCGGTAAGGTATAGGCCCAATTCAGGCGCAGCGTGGCGCTGCTGTGCGGCAACAGGGGGGCGTCTAATTTGACATCGAGAAAAGTAGCGAAACGATTTTGTTTGTCGGCTGGTACAGGAGCGTTGTTGACCTGCAAGTTGGAAACCAGCACGCCTTTTTCCGTCACATCGGATGCCGCCACATCTCCTGAGCGCGGAGCGCCTTTGCGGTAGCGGTCGGCCTGGAGTTTCAGGCGCAGGGTGCGCAGCGTATCCGGACTGTTGTTGGTATACACGATGGTCTCGGCCCCGGTAAGCGCCCGTGTTTGGGGGTTCAACTCCGCTTCAATGGTGTAGACTGCGCGGTTTTGCCAGTAATTCGGCCCCGGCATGCCGTTGGCGGAGCGGACGCCGTTTTTGTATGCTTTGGCGTAGTTCCGGAAAAGCGGAAGATTGGATTGTGCGGGCAACACCGTTGATGTGGCGATTACAATGGCGCTCCAAAAGATCAGACGAAACATGTAAACAGGGTTAATCCAATAATAAAAGGGCAAATGTACGCATCCGACGCACAGTATTGCAACAAGACACCATGCAATACCGTCAGCAACCCTGTTTTTGCTTGTATTTTCATATCGGTAAAAAAATACAAATATTAACAAAAAGACATAATACATTTGCCCTTCCCATTGTAGGCCAATCCAAAATTGGTCTTGCACGCGGAAAAACCGATCTTTTTTCATCTTTCACCCTTAATGTATTGCTAAAATCAAGTGTCATGCGCAACCTTTTTCTCCTTTTTATTGCCCTGTTCCTTGCAGGCAACGCCCTCCACGCCCAGCAACGCGCTTGCGGTGCCATGGAAGTACTCGACCGTCAACTCCAGGAAGATCCGGGCATGCTGGATCGGATGAACGACATTGAGCGGTTTACGGAACAATTTATCGCCCAAAATGGTACCCAAAACAGGGCCGTGGTCACCATACCTGTGGTGGTGCACGTGGTGTGGAACACGACTGCCGAAAAATTAACCACCGCCCAGGTGCAATCGCAAATTGATGTATTGAACGCCGATTTCCGCCGCCTCAACGCAGATAAAGTGAATACGCCGTCTGAATTTGCAGTTGTAGCTGCCGACGTCGAGATCAACTTTTGTCTGGCCACACAGGATCCGAATGGCAACGCGACCACGGGCATTGTGTACCGGGAAACGGCTGTGACCTCGTTCAGCACCAACGACAACGTTAAATTTTACAGCTCCGGTGGTTCCGACATCTGGAACCGCGACAAATACCTCAACATTTGGTCATGTGACCTCACCGGATCGCTTTTGGGTTATGCGCAGTTTCCAGGTGGAAGCGCTTCTACCGACGGTGTGGTGTGCGATTACCTGTATTTTGGCACCATCGGTGCCCAATCGCCATTTGATAAAGGCCGTACGGCCACGCATGAAGTGGGCCACTGGTTCAACCTCCGCCACATTTGGGGCGACGCCACTTGCGGCAACGATTTTGTGAGCGACACACCGCTGCACAACGCCTCCAACGGAGGTTGCCCGGTCTACCCACACAAATCCACCTGTCAGGGTCAGCCCAACGAAATGACCATGAACTACATGGACTACACGAACGACGCGTGCATGAATATGTTCTCTGCCGGACAAAAGACGCGCATGCAGGCCCTGTTTGGCAACGGCGGCGCGCGCGCAGCGCTGTTGACCTCCAACGGCTGCCAGCCACCCGCCGGCGGCTCTTGCGGCACCCCGGGCAACCTGAACGCCACCAACATCACCCAAACCAGCGCAACCCTCAACTGGGGCAGCGTGGGCGGTGCCACCAGCTATAACCTGCAGTGGCGCATTGCCGGCGGCACATGGAACACGGTAACCGGCCTTACTGGTACATCGTATAGCCTGACCGGTCTGACGATCAATACGACTTACAACTTCCAGGTGCAGGCTAAATGTGGTGCCAATACCGGCGCTTACTCCGCAGCCGCGTCTTTCACCACCGCCAGCAACTGTATTGAACAATACGAACCCAACAACACTGGCGGTACATCCAAAGTGATCGCGGTGAACACCAACATCACAGCCCAGATTTCATACAACAACGACTACGACTGGTACAAGTTTGCCAACACCAATTCGCAACGCAACATCAAAATAGACCTGACTACCCTGCCAGCCGATTATGACGTTCAACTATACCGTGGCAGCACTTACCTCGCCATTTCTGAAAATGGCGGAACCAACAACGAGCAAATCATTTTCAACACCAATACCGTCTCCACCAACTACCGCGTGTACGTCTATGGTTTTGACGGCGTATTCAACAACACCCAATGCTACACCCTGCGCGCCAGCATCAGCAGCAGCAACTGGCGTACCGACGGCAGCACCGACGGGGAGGTGACGGAAATGGACATTCCCGTGGAAATGGTGGAAACAGACCTCTTCACCATGTCGCCCAACCCGGCCCAGAGTCAGGTCAACATTGACTTGCTGACCAAAACCGGTGCTGATGTGCAGGTATCGCTGTTTAATGCTGCCGGAATCCTGGCCCAGCAGCAAAACCAGGCCGTCACCAAAGGCCACAACCGCATTGCCCTGGATCTGGCCGGCTTGCCCGCAGGCCTGTACATCGTACGGGTACAAAACGGGGAACGCGTGAGCACGAAGAAACTGGTGGTGGAGTAGGAGTTTTGAGTTTTGAGTTTTGAGTGGAGGGTGGAGGGTGGTTTTGCCGCCTTCGGCGGTTGCTTTTGACCACAGAGGAGGGGAGGTTAAGGGAGGATTTTCGGCAAAACGCTTTGTGCTGTTTTCATAAAATCGCTCTTAATTTCCCTCCATTTGCGCTCAAAAAACAAATTAAAGTGCGCCCCTCCCTTAACCTCCCCTACTCTGCGGTCTATAAAAACCGCCGAAGGCGGAAAACCCTCCCTTAACCTCCCCTACTCTGCGGTCAAAAACAACTGCCGAAGGCAGAAAACCCTCATGGCCAATAAACCCACCGAAGGCGGAAAAACCTCCCTTAACCTCCCCTCCTCTGTGGTCAAAAACAACCGCCGAAGGCGGGAAACCCTCATGGTCAAAAACAATTGCCGAAGGCAGAAAACCCTCATGGCCAATAAACCCACCGAAGGCAGAAAACCCTCATGGCCAAAAAAACGCACGCGAAGTGTGCTTGCCCAACAAACAATCACCCTCCCTTACCTCAACACCCCAACTAAATCCGTACCTTTGCCTCCCATATTCAGGTTCCATAGTTCAACGGATAGAATAGAGGTTTCCTAAACCTTAGATGTGGGTTCGATTCCCGCTGGGACCACATGAGTTTAGTTGTTTAGTGTTCGATCATGTCGCTGTAATAGATGAGTTCCCATTCGCCGGAAGGGCTTTTGGCAAAGCGCCGTTCGAGCCCGAAATTACCCACCTGTGTCAGAATGCGTTCAATCACCAGCACATCGCCCAACTGCTCTACTTGTCGGCGGTATTCTCCTTTATCGAAGGGCACAGGACGGTGCATGTGCCAATATTCGGGTAGCCAGGCGGTATCTACCACCATGCTTTTGGTGCTGTCGATCTGCACATTGGTTTTGCCGGCCAGCGGCCACACAATGTGCGCAATCTGGTACAGGCTGTCGGCGTGAAACTGGTCGTAAAAGTCGTTGAACCCTTCTGGCAGCCCGACTGTGGCGTTGCTCACCTGCACCGATTGTTGCGCCGGTTTTTGGGTGCAGGCGCATACAATACACAACAGCGAAAAGGTTACAAGCACTGTTGACTGGATGGAAAGGGTTCCGGCGTTTTGAATCCTCGATAAATGCATCAAAAAAAGGGTATTGTTGAAAAGACACGTAAAGCTAAGCTATTTTTGTCTTTCCATGCAACCATACAACGAGACCACCATCCAGCCAGCCAGCCTTTTGCCCATCGAAATCCTCTCCGCAGGTGCCGGCAGCGGCAAAACATATAGCCTCACCGAACGCCTGAGCGCCCTGTTGCAGGGCGATGTGCGGCCTGAACGCATCATCGCCACCACGTTTACCCAAAAAGCGGCTGCCGAATTGCAGGAACGCGTGCGGGTACGCCTGCTGGAAGCCGGACAAACCGACGCGGCCAACGCCCTCAGCAGCGCGCTCATTGGCACCGTGCACAGCATTGGCATCCGACTCTTGCAGCGCTTCGCCTTTGAGGCTGGCGTGTCGCCTCTGGTGGAGGTCATAGATGCCTCTGACGGTCAACGCCTGTTCAACGAGTCCCTGGCGCAGGTACTCACCGAAAGCCGCATCGACCGCATGAACGAACTGGCGGAACGCCTCGGCCTCACCAAAAAAACCTTTGGGGATGCATACGACTGGCGGCGCGATGTGCACGCCGTCACCGACGTGGCCCGCGCCAATAATTTTTCGCGCACTGTGCTGCTCGACAGCAAACGACGATCCTGGGAATCGTTCCAGGCACTGCTGCCCGCTGCACAAACCACCGACGCCCAAACCTGGAACAACCGGCTTATCCACCACATCGACCAAGCCATCGCAGCGCTCGAAGCCAACGCCGCTGACACCACCAAAGTGACCCGCGACGCCGCAGAAACCCTGCGCGGCATGCAATACCAACTGCAAAACCGCAGCGGACTTGACTGGCACGAATGGGTCAAAATTGGCAAGGTAAAAGTCAGCGCCAAAAGCCGGGACCTCGCCGAACCGCTGTTCGAATTTGTGCGTACACACGGCGAACATGCAGGTTTTCAGGCCGACATCCATCTGTTCATCGACACCGTTTTTGATATTGCCGCAGACGCCTTGGATGAATTCCAGACCTACAAGAAAAAACGAGGCCTCATAGATTACACCGACATGGAGGCCTACATCAGCCGCCTGCTCCGCCAGGAAGCCGTACAGGATGTGCTGCGGGACGAACTGGACTTGCTGCTGGTCGACGAGTTTCAGGACACCTCCCCCATTCAGCTCGACATTTTTTTGCAACTCAGCCGCTTAGCCCGTCATTCCATCTGGGTGGGCGATCCCAAACAGAGCATCTACGGGTTTCGGGGCGCAGAGCCGGCCCTCATGCAGGCCATTGTAGAGGCCACCGGCGGCATTCGGGAAGAGAATATTTTGCGGAAATCGTGGCGGAGCCGGCCTGATCTGGTGTATGCCGTCAACGCTGTTTTTACCCGGGCCTTTTCTGGTTTGCCCCCCGATCAGGTGGCGCTGGAGCCCGCTTTTTCGCATGAAACGGAAGCAGAGACCGCTTTTGCGCTGCACAAAACGCTTCCCCCGGCCCTGCAACACTGGCATTTTAAAAACGAAGCCGATGAGCGCAAAGCCCCGAAAGAGTGGTTTTACGGCGCTGTGGCAGAGCAGGTGTTTGTGACCCTCCAACGCGCCTGGCCGGTGTTTGACAAAAAAAGAAAAACGCTGAGGCCCCTTGTGCCTGGCGACATCGCCGTGCTTTGCCGCAGCAACGCCGAATGCCTGGCCATGGCGCAAGCGTTGCACAACGCCGGGCTAAATGCCTCCACCGCTCAGCATGGACTGCTCGAAACCCCCGAAGCGCGGCTGGTGAGCGCCTGCCTGAAATACCTGCTCAGCAGCCACGACGCCCTGAGCGCCGCCGAAATCCTGATCCTCACCGGCGCCCAAAACCTGGAAGATTTGGTGCACGACCGGGTAGAATGGCTCTACCAGGCCCAAATGGCCGAAACCAAACCCAAACCCTGGGCCAGCGCGCAACCCATGCTGATGGCCCTGAATGAGCTGCGCCTCAAAGCCGCCGACCTTAGCGCGTCGGAGGCGCTGAACCTCCTCCTCGACGAACTGGACCTCCGCCGTGCAGCAGCCTCCATGGGCGCAGCACACCAGCGGCTCGACAACATCGACGCCCTGCGCAAATTGGCCCTCGACTACGAAACCGCCTGCACCCGCCTGCACGCTGCCGCCACCCTTGGCGGATTCCTGCTCTGGATGAACGACCTGGCAGCCCGCGAAGCCGACGCGCAGGGATTCAGCGAGAATCCGCAGGCCGTCCATGTGCTCACCTACCACCGGAGCAAGGGGCTGGAGTACCCGCTCACAGTGTGCATGAGCCTTGACCAGCCCCTGCGCGAAAAAGTTTGGGGGGTAAACTTAGCCTCCGATGCAGCGCCTGATTTGAACGATATTCTCGCCAACCGCTGGATCCGTTTTTGGGTCAACCCGTACGCCGACCAGTTGAAAGACACCCGCCTTGAAGAAACCGTAAAAACCAGCTCCGTCTGGATAGAAGCCACCCGCCAGGCCCTCGACGAGGAGGCCCGCCTGCTGTACGTGGGCCTCACCCGCGCACGAGACTACCTCGTTTTCCCGACCACGGTGAAGGGCACGGCCTGGTTGAATCGGGTGTTTCACGCAGGCGACGGCGACGTGCCCACCCTGGATCCGCACCAAAGCGAAACGCCTTTTGCGTGGAACGGACAATGGATGCACGCCGAAACCAACGTGCTGTGGATGGGCACCGACGCCGGTGAGCGTGCAGCGCAAAACGAGGCCGTCTGGTTCCCGCCTGAACCCAAAGGGCGTCCGAAACAGGCAAGGCAGCCCCACCGCATCGATCACTTGAACGAGGTGTCGCCAGTGGCCTTGCTTGCCGCGCCACCCCACCCCTTTTCAAATTGGCTCCCGTTTGAAGGGGCCTTGCCGGAATACGCCCACGCGGTGTTGCGCAACTGCCTGAGCGCTGCCGGGGTGGCAGACAAACGGTTGCTGGTGGAGCAGCAACTGCGCATCCATGCGACCGACGACAACCTGAAAACTGCCGCCGTGTTGCGGCAAGTGGAAGCGTTTGCCACTTTTTGCGACCGACAATACCCGGGCGTAACGGGCATTGCGCAGTATCCCCTGGAAGGATGGCAGGGTCAGCGCTGGCTGAAGTTTAAAATTGACCTGTTGCTGGAAACGCCGGAGGAGCGGGTGGCCGTGTTCATCGCACCGTTTGCCGAAGGCATGAAAAAATGGCAGTCAGTCGCCAAACCCCTGGTGAACACTGCGGGTTGGGCCGCCTGGATGTTCGGGCAAACCGGGCCGGAGAAGGTTTTTAAAGCGTGGGTGGTGTTTCCGATGGAGGGGCAGGTGGCGGTTTTTGAGCCGGCTGACTGAAATGGTTTAAATCGAAAATTCAACAAAACCATTATCTTTGTGTAGTAAAAAATGCATCCACAAGCATGGAACCCGCAGCCTCAGGCATTCAACCGACACGACCATCCCTCAAAAAGGCACCCAGAAAGCATTCGCTGGAAGCTTACCTGCGCCGTGAGGAACGCAGCAAGGAGCGGCACGAATATTACGACGGCTACATAACCCCGGTTGCTATGGCAAAAGGCCCGCACAATGAAATAGCTGCAAACACCATCGCAGCCATCAAAAACGCCGTTAAACAGACCGATAAAACGTTCCGGGTGTTTTCCAGCAATCAAAAAATATATATTCCTGCTTTAAACTTAGGTTTGTATCCGGATGCGGTGGTGGTCAGTGAAAGCCCTGAATACTGGGATGATGGCGAATTGTTGCTGATTAATCCATTGTTGATCATCGAAGTGCTGTCTAAGAGCACACGGAATTTTGACCGAGGAGATAAATTTCGGGATTACAAGCAGGTGCCTTCTTTTATGGAATACGTGATGATCGAACAAACGCACTGTCAGGTGGACACATACTTCCGCGAAGAGCCCGATCTTTGGCGAACGGGCGTCCTAAATGACTTGACGGCCAAGCTTGCCCTTCGTTCCATTGGGTGTTCCATTGAGTTGGCCGACGTGTATGAGCACATAGCGTTTACCCATTAGGATGGGCATTGTGCGTGCAACCTTCTAGCTGCGCCCGCACTCTTTATGGCCATTGTCGATGATTTTTGTCTATTCTTACGCCACAATTACGCCATCATGGTCTTTCCAAAACTACTTTTTCCGGCCCTGCTGCTGTTGGGCACCCTCAACCGGTTGCAAGCGAAAGCCGAAGAAACCATTTTTTCCGACGCAGAGGTGGTCGGCGGGTTCGGGGCCCCGTTTGCCACTTTGGCCCGTGGCGACGGTGAGTTTGGCGCCGGTGCGGGCGGCGGCGGCGGCGTGATCGTCAATGATTTTTTCTTTGGCGGTTTTGGCCAGGGCGAAACCTACGGGCGCAGAACCTTTCAGGACGTGCGCTATACCCTCGCGCTGGGTTACGGCGGCTTGTGGGCCGGATATGTGTATCCGTCGTATAAAGTGGCGCACCTGTTCAGCTCGGTCAAAGTGGGTTGGGGCGGCGTCACGTTGACCGATTTCAGCCAGGATTTCAACGCGTACGACAGCGATGGCGTGTTTGTGGTCAATCCGGAAATAGGCCTGGAAGTCAATATTTTGCATTGGTTCCGCATAGCGGCCACGGGCGGCTACCGGTTTGTGGGCGGCATTGAGGAGGGTCGGCTGCCGGGCATCGAAAAAGATGCGTTCAACAGTCCCACGTTTGCGCTCACGTTTCGGTTTGGCGGGTTTGGATTTGGGGGTGGGGATGATGACGATTGGTGATGGGGTTAGAAAACATCCCTCACACCTGCCCATACAACACCGCAAACACCGCAAACACCACCGTACCGATGCCGATGCCCCAGGCTAAGTTGCGGTCGGAGCCGGTATACCAAGTGAACGCAGCCGCCAGCACACCGCCGATGACTAAAAAATAATACGGCACGCCGTACTGTATGACGAGGAAAGCCACAAAAGTGAATGCGGCGCGGACAAGGATGGAAAACAGTTGGTTCATGGTACACGTCAGATTAGCGGGTCAAAAATAGCACTTTTCGAACAGTGTGCGACCAAACTTAAAACAGCATACCGTCGCTGATCCCGTATATTTGCCTTTTCCGGTTGCACCGGCAAAAAGACATCTATGAAAGTGGTTATCCCTGTTGCAGGCGCCGGCATGCGTTTGCGCCCCCATACGTACACCCAGCCCAAGCCCCTGATGCCCGTGGCCGGCAAACCCATTATCCGGTTTATTGTGGATAAATTGGTGGAGGTGGGCCTCACCGATTTTGTGTTCATCATCGGGTACTTGGGCGACAAAATCCGCCACTACCTGGAGCAAACCTACCCCAACCTCGAGATGGAGTTTGTGTACCAGGAACAGCGCGAAGGCTCGGCCCACGCCATCTGGATGGCCAGGGAAATCCTGGAAGACGAAGATGCGGTGTTCATAGCCTTTGGCGACACCATTTTTGAGGCCAACCTCCAAACCATGCTCGAGTGCCCCTACTCTTGCCTGGCCATCAAAAAGGTGAACGACCCCCGAGAGTTTGGCGTGGCCGAGTTCGATGAACAGGATTTTGTGACCAAATTGGTGGAAAAACCGCGCATCCCCAAGTCCAACATGGCCATCGTGGGCCTCTACAAAATAGACGAAGTGGCCGAACTCATGAAGGCCGTGGAACACCTGCTGGCCCACGACCTGCGCACCTACGGCGAGTTTCAGCTCACCGACGCCCTGCAGATCATGGTGGAACAAGGCATCCGCATCAAAACGATGCCGGTAGACAACTGGTTCGACTGCGGCCGAAAAGACGTGCTGCTCGAAACCAACGCCATGCTGCTCAACCACCGCAGCTACCACCCCGATGAACACCCCCTGCCCGTAGCACCCAACTCCATTTTCATACCGCCGGTAGCGGTGGGCGACAACTGCGACATCAGCAACAGCATCATCGGGCCACACGTGACCATCGGCGACAATGTGACCATCCGACAGAGCATCGTGCAAGACAGCATCATCGGCAATTTCGCCGCCCTCGACGAGGTGGTGCTCAAACACTCGGTCATCGGTTCCGACGCCAGCGTGCGCGGCATGAACCTGAGCTTGAACATTGGGGACAATACGGAGATTAATTTTGATTGAGTTCCTTTGCCACACATTTGTTGGAAAAGGGGGTAGATTTGAGGTACATCCAAGAACTTTTGGGACATGAGAGCAGCAAGACAATGGAGATTTACACGCATATTACCCACAAGGGGTGGGATAAGATAAAAAGCCCGATAGATGATTTGGTAATTTAGAAATTTTTTTTTCACAAAATTTTTCTTGAAATGTTTGACTGTATTGTCTAAGGTCTGGATATTTGCACCATAATTGAGTATGTTCATGAGTGCACCTTTTGCCCACTCATGAATCGCGCAGCGCTGTCTGAAATTCAAACATTCGTTCATTCAAAATGTTAAACCAGAACAAAAACAAGACAACAATGACAACTCAAATTGAAAAAATAAAAAAAACAATTGAACCCTTAAGACAAGAGATTATTAACCATAAAGTTTATTCAGCTATTAAAGACGTAGACGACTTAAAAGTATTTATGCAATTTCACGTATACGCTGTTTGGGACTTTAT
>JBMOHO010000030.1:0-19004 GCA_049317805.1 Saprospiraceae bacterium | reverse complement strand
CGTATTCGTGGTCGCCCGTATTCGTGGTCGCCCGTATTCGTGGTCGCCCGTATTCATGGTCGCCCGTATTCGTGGTCGCCCGTATTCATGGTCGCCCGTATTCATGGTCGCCCGTATTCGTGGTCGCCCGTATTCGTGGTCGCCCATATTCATGGTCGCCCCCCAACCAAATCCACAAATAACCAAACCCACCCTTAAAACTCAATCCGGTACAGCACATCCGGGAAAAACCCGATTTGGTACAATGTACCCACCTCGTTGCGCACTTCGTTGTAGCGTTGGGCAAACACGTTTTCGTTGTTGGTCACATTTTGGAAATCCAGGAAGAACGTTTGCGAAAGCTTGCGCTTGGCGCTGTTGAGGCGGAAGCCCACCTTAACGTCCCAGCGAAGGTAATCATCCAAACGCAAACTGAACGCTTCGTCTTCTTTCAACACCTCGTAACCCGCTTGTTGGCTGGCTTCCAAATCGACAGGCGTATACGGACGCCCACCGGCTGTGGTGAACTTGGTGTCTAACGTCAGGAAGCGCCGACCAGAATTGCCCAACTGGAACTCTTTGCCGGCCAGGAAGTTGAACACATAACCGCCGTCAAACGCCGTGCTGCGCTCAATGCCATCAGAGCCTTCGTAAAGCGCTTCGAACAGACTCAGGGTAACCAGGCCATAATAGCCGCGGCTAAAGTTCTTTTCAGCGGTCAGCTCGAGGCCGCGGTTGGTACCCACGCCTTCGTTCACCAGCGAACCGCGGTCAGGAAACACAAAATCAGCACCGGCATTCAGGATGGAAAAGCTGGAAGGATAGTTGTCCACCGGTACATTGCTCAGCCATTGCATATAGGCTTCGGCCTTGAGCCGCCAGTCGGCAGAGGGTTTGTACTGATAGGCCAACACGAGGTGTTGGTTGCGCGTAAAACCGAGGTCATCGTTGGTAGCCAGCACGTTGCCGTCGTCGTCGCGTTCGCGGAAGAAAAACACGGGCAGCGGTTGCGTTTGATGGTGCATGCCGTACCCGAGGCTGAGTCCGTGGCGGGGGGCCAGTTGCCAGTTGACGGCAGCGCGGGGTTCAAGGGCAAAATCGTTCGTGTAGTCAAAATACAGGCCGTGCAAACCGGCATTGAGCGTCAGGGTAGAATTCAGGCGGTGTTGCACCTGGGCATACGGTTCAAAAGTGTTGAAGGCGCCTTCGTAATCGCGTTGTTCGATCCAGTCGGCTACGCCATCTCCATCAAGATCTGGTTGTTTTTGACGGGTTTTGACATACGTGTCCAGGTGCTGGTTTTGCAACAACAAACCGGTGCGCAACGAGGTGCGCGCGTTCAGTTTCAAGTGGTAAAAGGAAGACACGCGGTAAGCGCCCAGCACATCCTTCACCTCGTCGGTCTGCAACGGACCGCCAAGAGGGTCTTCTTGCATGAGCGACTCTTCCGCATAAGTGCCCTCCGTTCCGGATGCGCTGACGACGGTGCGGATGTACGAGCGGTCGTTGAGCAGGAAGTTGTGTTTCAGGCCGATGACGCCAAATTTGGAAGTGTTGTACGAGTTGCTGTTCGGATCAGCAAACAAGTCGGTGGTGTCAATTTCAGCGCCGAGGAAGTCGATCGAACTGGTGGCGCCAATGCCAAACACGCTGAATTTGCCCGCCTTTCCGTTGCCAAAATCCACATTGAAACTCAGGTCTTTGTATTTGGGCAAGGCCGAGGTGCCAAAATTCAAGCCCGCAGCGTCGGCCAGTTCGACAAACGAGTGGCGGTACGCAACCACAAACGATCCGTTGTTTTTCTTATTTAGTGGGCCTTCTGCCAGGGCTTCCAGACCGGAAAACGCGCCGAGTTGTCCCATAAATTCGAACTGTTCGGAGTTGCCCGTGCGCAGGTTCACGTCAAATACGCCGGCCAGGGCATTGCCGTACTCCGCTGGAAATGCGCCAGTGAGGAAGTCGGACGTGGCCACCAAGTTCGGGTTGAGCGCCGACACCGGGCCGCCGGTGGTGCCCAGGGTACTGAAGTGGTTTGGGTTGGGAATAGGGATGCCTTCCATGCGCCAGAGCACCCCGGTGGGCGAGTTGCCCCGGATGATGATGTCGTTTCGGGCGTCATTGTTGGCGGCCACGCCGGCAAAGTTGGCCACCAGCTTGGCAATGTCGTTGCGGCCACCCGAATAGCGGAGCACTTCTTCGGTGTTGAACGGCCGCGCGCTGATGGTGGCCATATCGTTCACCGGCTGGTCTTTGTTGGTGCGGGCTACGATGGTGACTTCTTCCACAGCGCTCAGCGATTCTTCCAAGGCCAGGTTCAAAACCACCTCGCGGCCAGCGGTAATCAGCAAGTTGGGCACGGTTTGCGGTTCGTAACCGAGGTAGGTCACCTGAAGCGCCTGGCGACCGACCGGCACAGCCGTGAGTGCAAAACGACCGTCGACGTCGGTGGTGGCCCCAATGGCAGGTTCGGCACCGATCACCAGCACGGTAGCGCCTATGAGTGGCGTTTCAGACTGGCGGTCGATGACTCGGCCGCGCACCGTTTGGGTTTGGGCAAAAGCAAAAGCCGGGGCCAGTAACAGAAGCCATACCGGGAGATTTTTGACAATAGAGGATACCGTTTTCATGGTGGACATGTTTGTTTTTTTTGATGGTGCAAACATGCCCCTGTAGCGCCGAGGCCACAAGTTATTTCGGGTGAACGGTCGTTTTGGCGGGCTGTACCGTATGATCTGATATGTAAAAAAAAATTTAGGTTAAACACGATTGGGAACACATCATTCTTTTTCAACTGCCATTAACCGTGTGTACTTTTGTGCATTGCAATTTTTATTAGAAGACATAATGGCATAAAAATTACTTTTGCCCTTGGAAACTGCTACCTCATCATTGCAAACGAAACGCCATGTCTACAACTACCCCTTCTGATTTCCTTGGCTCTGCCGGTAAATGGTGGGCCTACCTGATTGTAGGCGCACTGCTCCTTTTTACCGGTGTTTGGATGTTTGCGTATCACGAAGACACCCTGCTGTACATCAACCGGGTGTTGTGTTACCTCCTGCTGGCTATGGGTGCCTGGCAAATCATTACAGTGTATACCGGCCCTGATAAAGAGCCAAATGCCTGGTGGAAATTCATCATTGGCGCCATTGAAATCATCATTGGCAGCAGCATCCTGGTGATACCGGGCCTTCCGCTTCACATCGTGATGCTGTTTCTGGGCGGCTGGCTGGTGTGCCGCGGCCTGTTTCTGCTGTATTTTTCTTTTCGCTTAAATGGCGTCGACGGTCAGTCGTGGATATGGTTATTGGCGGGCGGCATCCTGGTATGCCTTCTGGGTGTTTGTGTGTTGCTTGACCCGACCGAAAAGTTGACCCGGTATTTCTGGACAGCCCTGGGTGCCCTGGTGGCAGGCGTATATCACCTCATGCTGGCTTTTCAGTTGAGGAACATTGCCCGTTTGGCAAAAAAACAACGTTAACTCTTTTCGTACATCAACAAACTCTTTGACTATGCACATTCTTCGCAACCTATTGCTGCTCACGGCTTTTGTAGCCATGCTGTCTTCTTGCGGGCCATCCATTCAAGCAACCGGCTCCTGGGTTGATCAGCAAAAAATTCGGCCAGAAAGCTACAAAACCATTTGCGTCATGGCGTTGACCGCCAAGATGAACATTCGCCAAACGCTGGAAAACGATTTGGCCGCTGAACTCGAAAGACGCGGCATCAAAGCGGTCAAAAGCTACAACCTGTTTCCGCCCAGTTTTGACAAAACGGCGCCTGGCTCAAAAGACGTCATGGCCAAAAAAATTGCCGAAGCCAATTGTGATGCCATTTTCACCACCGCCCTCATCGATCAAAAAAGCGAGACGCGCTACGTGCCTGGTTCTACCATGTACGCACCCTACCCCAATTACGGCTACTACGGCAACTTTTACGGCTACTACAACTACTCTTACCCGACGTTTTATGACCCGGGATACATCACCACAGACAAAACGTTCTTCCTCGAAAGCAATTTGTACGACGCAAAAGCAGGCGACCTGGTGTTCTCCGTACAGTCTGAAACGTACAACCCAAGCAATCTGGAAGGCTTCAGCCGCGATTACACCATCCTCATGCTCGAGGAAATGAAAAAGAAGGGCATTATTAAAAAATAATGTTTGCGCTTCTGATTGACATTTAAACAAACGAAAAACATGAATCAATTTAAGCTCAACATCTTCATCCTGTTGTTCCTGGCCACGGCCGTGATCGGACATGCACAACACGCCGAAACCATGCACCAGGAACACCATGGCATGAAAGGCAGCCACCGCATCACCCTGGGCCTGGGGCATACCCATATTTCGGAAGGGGAGGTTGACGGGAACCGCGAATGGCTGGTGGTTCCATCGTGGTCATTCAACTATGACTACTGGTTGTCGGACAACTGGGCCATTGGTCTGCAAAATGACCTGGTGCTCGAAACGTTTGTCATTGAGCATGGCAATCAGGAGTTGCTGGAGCGGAGCTATCCGTGGACAGTGGTACCCGTAGCCATATACAAGCCAGGCAAGCGCTGGGGCTTTATCGGCGGCATCGGTGCCGAATACGCCAAGGAGCAAACCCTTACCCTCACCCGCTTAGGCGTGGAGTACGGTGTGCATTTGCCCCACGGATGGGAAGTGGGCGCAGCAGCAGTCTGGGACGGCAAATGGAACTACTACAACTCCTGGGGCCTTGCGTTTACGGTGAGCAAGATTTTTTCGTCCAAAGTGCACGAGTGATCAGCGTTACACTTAGTCGTCCTGCGAGTACACTCGTAGGACGAATTTTTATCTCAAAAAAATCTCGCTAAAATGAAACAACCGCTTTTTCTGCTTGCATTGCTTTTCCTGATGGCCTCCTGTGGTGACCAGACCAAGCAACCGGCCGCAGAAGCCGGCTCAGTTGCCACCATGTATTACGGCGGTGACATCATCACCATGGAGGGCGACCAGCCCCAGTACGTGGAATCCGTTGTGGTAAAAGAGGGCAGAATCCTGTTTGCGGGTGCCAAAGACGAAGCCATGAAGGCCGCCGGAAAGGGCCATAAGATGGTGGATTTGCAAGGCAAAACCCTGCTGCCGGCATTCATCGACGGGCACGGGCACTACATCAGCTCGCTTACCGTAGCCAACCAGGTCAATGTGTATGCGCCGCCTGCAGGCCCCGGGACCAGCCCGGAAGCCATCGTGGGTGAAATCAAAAAATTCATCGAAACAAACAAAGTACCGAAAGGCGAACTCGTGCAGTGCTACGGCTACGACGAAAACGTGATGCCCAAGGACAACCTGCTGAACGCTGGCCACCTTGATGCGGCTTTCCCGGATAACCCTGTGCTCGTTGGCCACGTGTCTATGCACGGCGCCGTGCTCAATTCGGTTGCGCTCAAAAAATATGGCTATTCGGCCGAATACAAAACGCCGCCCGGTGGTGTGGTGGTGCGCAAGCCTGGTACCAACGACCCCTGGGGCCTCATCATGGAAACCGCCTACATGCAGGTGCACGCCGCCCTGCCCAAGCCCACCGCCGAGCAGGAAATCCCGTGGACCAAAGCCGGCCAGATGATGTACGCCGAAACGGGCGTTACCCTGGCCCACGAAGGCGCCACCAACGCTGCCGACCTCGCCACCATCCAACGCGCCACTGATGCCGGTGCCAACATCATTGATGTGGTAGTACACCCGTTCATGACCGACCTGGAAGCCATCATCAAAGACCATCCGCTCGAAACCTGGGGCAAGTACAACAACCGCCTCAAAATCGGTGCCGTCAAAATCACCGCCGACGGCTCGCCCCAAGGCAAAACCGCCTACTTCACTACACCCTACCTCACCGGCGGCCCCGGCGGCGAAAAAAACTGGCGCGGCGAACCCACCATGCCACAGGCCGATCTGGACAAGCTCGTCAAGCAGGTGTATGACTGGAACGTGCCCCTCATCATCCACACCAACGGCGACGCTGCCATTGACATGTTCCTGGCGTCGTATGAAAAAGCCCGCGCCGGCGACTTCAGCCGCCCCTGGAACGTGACCACCATCCACACCCAGTTTATGCGCAAAGACCACATCCCGAAATTTGTGCAATACAAGATCCGCCCGTCCTTTTATACCCTGCACACGTTCTACTTCGCCTCGGCCCACAAGGCCAACCGCGGCGAAAAACAGGCCGCCTACCTCAGCCCCATGCGCGACGCCATAGACGCCGGCCTGCGCCCCACCAACCACACCGACTTTTACGTAGCACCCCTCGACCAAATGTTCATGATGTGGTCGGCAGTAAACCGCGAATCGCGCGAGGGCGGGGTGCTGGGCCCCGATCAACGCATTACGCCTTTTGAAGCCTTGAAGGCACAGACCATCTGGGCTGCCGAACAGTACGATGAACAAGATAACCGGGGCACACTCACGACCGGCAAAATCGGCGACCTCGTGATTCTGGACAAAAACCCCCTAAAAGTGGAACCCATGTCCATCAAGGACATCAAGGTGTTGGAAACCATCAAGGAAGGGAAGACGATTTATAAGCGCTAAACTGGATTGCTCGTCCTGCGATCTTACCCGCAGGACGAGTTTCTTTTTTTACTTTCTACATTGAAACAAAACGATGAAACAACTATTAGCCTTAGGGTCAATGACCTTATTGTGGTGTTTTGCATGCCCAATACAGTCGACATGCCAAAAACCAGCAACAGGAAGCGGAATCGACCGCTCCGTACTGCCCATCAGCGAACCGTCTATTCCTGCCTACACTGAACTGGACGCCCGGAACGCCGTCGCGCCTCCGCGTTTTGAAGTGAAGGCCCCGGAAAAAGCCCCCAACGTGGTCATCGTCCTGATCGACGACATTGGCTTTGGGCACTCCAGCGCTTTTGGCGGCCCCATTAACATGCCCACGCTCGAACGGCTGGCTGCCGGTGGACTTCGGTACAACCGCTTTCACACCACGGCGCTTTGTTCGCCCACCCGCACGGCGCTGTTGACCGGCTACAACCACCACTCCAACAATGCCGGTGCCATCATGGAAGTAGCCACCGCCTTCCCTGGCAACACCGGTGTGCGCCCTCAGTCCATTACGCCAGCTTCACAGGTGCTGCGCATGAACGGTTACAGCACAGCTGCCTTCGGCAAATACCACGAAACCGCTCCATGGGAGGTGTCCGTCTCCGGCCCATTCGACCGCTGGCCAACGGGATCGGGTTTTGACAAGTTTTACGGATTCATCGGCGGCGAAACCAACCAGTGGCACCCGCTCGTGTATGATGGCGTGACGCCTGTGGATGTACCGGATGAAGACCCCGATTATCATTTTACCACCGACATGACCAATCGGGCGATTGGCTGGATGAGCCTCCAACAGTCGCTTACGCCTGACAAGCCTTTTTACATGTATTTCGCCACGGGTGCCACCCACGCGCCACACCACGCGCCCAAGGAATACATCGACAAATACAAAGGCAAGTTTGCCCAAGGGTGGGACAAACTCCGGGAAGAGACCCTGGCCCGCCAAAAGGCATTGGGTGTTGTGCCGGCAAATACCGTACTGGCCCCCAAACCTGCCGCCATTAAAGACTGGGATAAACATTCTGCTGAAGAGAAGCGGCTCTTTGCACGCCAGATGGAGGTGTTCGCCGGTTTTGCGGAGCACACCGACTATGAAGTAGGCCGTCTGGTGGAAGCCCTTGAAGCCCTTGGTGAGTTGGACAATACCCTGTTTATCTACATTGTTGGCGATAACGGCTCAAGCGCCGAAGGCGGCATGTTAGGCATGTACAACGAAAGCACCTACTTTAATGGCGTAATTGAAACGTTAGACTTGCAGATGGCTAAGATAGACGAACTTGGCTCCGATAAGTGCTACAACCATTTTGCCGCCGGCTGGGCTGTCGCCGGCAATACGCCGTTTACCTGGACCAAACAGGTGGCATCCAATTTCGGTGGCACCCGCAACGGCATGGTAATCCACTGGCCGAAGGGCATCAAAGCCAAAAATCAGGTACGCTCGCAGTTTCACCACGTAATCGACGTGGCGCCCACCATCTACGAAGCCGCCGGCATTCCGGCCCCAAGTATGGTGAACGGCATCGCACAGCGTCCGATGGAAGGCGTAAGCATGGTGTACTCCTTTGACAACGCCAAGGCCGCAGACACCCGTAAAACGCAATATTTTGAAATCGCCGGCAACAGGGGCTTGTACCACGACGGCTGGTTTGCCGGCACAGTGCACAAAGCGCCCTGGGAAGCGCAGCCCCGGCGCCCGCTGGCGGACGACGTGTGGGAGTTGTATGACGTCAACAAAGACTTCAGCATGGCCAATAACCTCGCAGCCCAAAACCCGCAAAAGCTCGAGGAGTTGAAAAAAATGTTCATGACGGAAGGCGTGAAATACAACGTGCTGCCCATAGATGACCGCAGCATTGAACGGTTCGACGCCAAAGTTGCCGGACGCCCCGACCTGATGGGAACCAGAAAAAGCCTGACCCTGTACGCCGGCGCAACAGGGATGATGGAAAATGCTTTCATCAACATGAAAAATACGTCGTATACCATTACAGCAGATGTGGACGTCAAAGACAACAACTCCGGCGTCATTGTGTGCCAAGGCGGCGATTTCGGGGGCTGGTCGTTGTACATGAAGGAGGGCAAGCCGGCGTTTGACTACAACTGGATGGGCATAGAACACTACAGCATTGCATCCGACCAAAAATTGACCCCGGGCAAACACACCGTCCAATTTGAATTTCAATACGAAGGCGGCGGCAGGGGCAAAGGCGGACAAGGCATCATTGCCGTAGACGGCAAAAAGGTAGCAGAGGGCAACATCAAACAGACCCACAGCAACACGTACGGAATCGACGAGCCCGCCGACGTGGGCACCGACAGCAACACGCCTGTCACCGAAGCCTACCACCACCACGCCGACTTCAACGGCAAAATCAACAAGGTGGTGCTGGACATCAAGTAGGCTTTATGGCTTCTCATTCGTCCTACGAATATACTCGTAGGACGAATCCTTCTTTCAAACAAATCATTTCCGCTGCCGTGCGTCCCGACAGCATGGCCGTGGGTACGCCGCCGCCCGGTGCCACCCAGTGCCCGCACAGGTAACAGTTTTCCAGCCCGTCCAGTGTATTTTGCAGTTGCCCGAAGCCCGTTTCCGGCGTGGCCAGCCAGCCCTCGAAACTGCCTTTCCAGTTGTTGGTGAAGCCGATGATGGTGGCGGGGGTGACCACGTCGGTCATTTCCACCAGGTCGCGCACATCTCCGAGTTTTTCCTCCAGCGCGTCAATGAAGCCTTCCACCAGCCGTTTTTTCTCTGCGGCGTATTTTTCCGGGTCGTTTTTTTGCAGGTCAACCCAGTAAGCCCAGTTTCGGGTTTCGATCATGGCCGACAGGAGCGTCTTTCCCGGAGGAGCCAGGGTAGGATCGAAGTTGTGCACGCGCAGCAACAAATCGCGCAGTTCGGTTTCCGGGTCGATGCGCAGGGGTGTTTTGAGCGGGAATAAATAGGTGTGCGGCGTTGCGTTGAACGTGCGCGCTACGCCTGCCGACAGAAAGATGAGCGAGGGAAAGGTCTTGCCGGAGGTAAACAGTTTTTCGAGCGGGGCGTTGGTGTACCGGTGCTCCAGCAGGTCAAATATGGTGGCGTGACCGTCGGCGGCAGACACCACATAGTCGCCCCGGTATTCCGTTCCATCGGACAGGCGGACGCCCACCGCGCAGTTGTTTTCCACCAAGATTTTGCCCACGCGGCTCCGGTAGTGAATCTGGCCGCCCAGTTGGGTGAGCCGGTCGGCAATGCGCCGGGCAAACAGCAACGAACCGCCTATGGGGTAACCCGCCTCCTTGTTGTGCATCCAGGCGAGGGTCATCATGACGAACAGAACGGGTATTTCCGGCTCGAACAGGTTGGCAACGGTTTTGCGCAACAGCGGATGACGGAACCCTTCGGCGTATTCGGCGCAGGACATGCGGCTGTACTGCCCGAGCGCGCCCATGAAGGGCAGCATTTTCCACATGGCCCGTATTTTGAACCAGAGGTTGCCAGTTTCGAACGTGTGCTCGGAAGGCATATCCATGCCGGTAAACCGCTTGCAGGCGTGCACGAAAGCGCGAATTTTGTCAGCATCTTCAGGGGAAAAATCCAGCCAGTGGGCTTCCAGCCGGTCGAGATCGGTGTACACGTGCAGGCGATTGCCGTGTTCATCTTCGGTGACTGCGTACGTTTCGTGGTCGATAATCTCCATCTCGCCCATGTCGATCAGCTCGTTCCAGCGGTCAAAGAAACTGTTGGAACTGCCGGAACCCACCAGCCAGTGAATACACCAGTCGACGGTGTAATCCCCGCGCTTCCACGAGGTGCAAACCCCGCCCGGGGTGGCGTTCAACTCGAAAAGGTGTACTTCAAATCCGTTCATTTGAAGGTAAGCGCCCGCACTGAGACCCGCCATGCCGGCACCGACAACCAATACTTTCTTTTTCATCCTGTTTCCGGTTTTGGGATAAAAATCCGGATGGAAAGATTTACGGCGAATGACGGTGGTTTGTCCGTTGTGTGATTGTCGTCTTGTCTAAACCTATTCCGGCATGTTGTCAGCAAAAGTGGAGCAGGCCATCGGCAAGGACGCCACCCTGGAGCAACTGGAAACGGACGAAGGCCTTGCCCCCCGTGCGGGCGCAGAAGGAGCAGTGGGACACGCTGATGAAAAAGTATTTTCTGGAGAAGGGAAAAGGCTAAGCCTGAATCAATTGCCGCATCCAGTTTTTGTCGTCCTCCGAAAACTCCGGTGGTGCAGGTTCTTTGGCGTAGTCTATGGAAAGCTGGTACATGCCCCGCTGGTAAATCATGTCGAGCGCCTGTTTGAGCGGCAGCAGCACGTCGGGGTCGGGGCTGTTGAGCGGGACGGGGAGGATGGGCAGAGGCTGCTGAATGGAATTGGCCCAAACGGCCATTTTACCGGTGCCTGTCCGCCATAGGGTGAACAGGTAGTGATGTTCCGGAAGCCCGAGGTTCGGAACGTGGCGCTTGCCCCTACGGAGCAGGTCAATTTCGAGCAGGTGGACGCCGCTCAAGTGCAGGTCGTTCCTTTTTTCGTGGTAGGGCTGCCATCCGGGGCTGCGCTTATTGACGGGGGAAAGGATTTCGATGCAGGTGATGAGGCGGTTCTTTTCAATGTCCCGAATTTGGATGACGGGAATATGCACCGTGACGGAAGTTGAAACCATCAAATCCGGTTCTGTCATCACGGTTGTATCGGTGTAAGCGGCGACAGGCGCTTGCTCGACCCGCCGCCGCAGAACCGCCACGTCGGGATAAGTGATGCCAACTTCGGACTCCGGATTAGTATCTTCAACAGTGTAAGTTTCCACCCGTGCCACGTATTTTGGGGCAATTTTCGGGGCCAGGATTTCTGAGATGGCGTTGATGAGCCTATTGTGCACATCAGGCCAAATATGCCCTTCGAGGAAAGGGTCCATGCCAGGAAACGGAGAATTTGTATGCATGTGGAATTGCTTTTGTTCAGTCTTGCTGAATTGAACAAGCCAAAAATACAACCTTTTAAGCAACAACCTTTGAATCATGAAAAATCTGCTTGCCCTCATCGAGCCCTGCTTATGGCCTTTTGTCAACCCGCAGGGAAACCCTCGACATCGGCGGCAGCTCCACCTATGCCTTTGTCATTGGCATCTCTGATTACCGGGGAAAAGACATCCCCGACTTGCGCTTCTCAGTGGCCACGGCGACGTGGAGCGCATCTCCAAATTTACTGGCTCAGCCGGGACTTCCCGCCCGTGGTGTTGGGTCATTCGTCTTATGAGTATACTCGCAGGACGAGTTTTTTTCCTACCTTTGATATCAAATTAACAAACCCAAGACGATGCGCCATTTAGTACCCTTTTTGCTTTTCCTCTGCGCTTTTTCGGCCAGTGCACAAAACAACGACTGGCCCCGCTCCTTCACCACCCCCGAAGGCTATACCATCACTATTTTTCAGCCACAGGCTGAATCGCTGGACGGCAACCTGCTCAAGTCTCGCGCTGCATTTTCGGTGCAGGAGCCCGGAAAATCAGACCCCTATTACGGCGCCATGTGGGGCGAATCAAAACTGTTGACCAACCGCGACAACAGAACCTACACCCTGGAAAGCGTGGATGTATCGCGTGTACGCCTGCCAGAGGTGGCAGACGAAGCCAAGCTCCAGGCCATCCAAACCGCCGTAGAGCAGGAAGTGCCCAAATGGGAATTGAACGGTTCTTTGGAAGACCTGCTGGCCGCCGTAGAACAAAATAAGGGCGAACAACGCCAGTCGGACCAACTCGGTACCGCACCACCAAAAATCTTTTACGCCGAAAAACCCAGCATGCTGGTGGTCATTGACGGGGCGCCCAAAACCATAGACGACAAAGAACTCGGCGTGCAGCGTGTGGCCAACAGCCCCAACCTCATCGTCAAACCGTCCGACGGCAATTTTTACCTGTACGGCGGTGGATTCTGGTACCAATCTTCCAGTGCCACAGGCCCTTATACCCATATTAAAAAAGCGCCCAAAAGCCTGTCAAAAGTGGAAAAAATGATCGCCGAAGCGGAGAAGGAAGACAAAAACGCCGAACAGCCCAAACTGAGCGCCCCACCGGAAATTGTCATCAGCACTGAACCGGCCGAAATCATCATCACCGAGGGGAAACCCGAAATGGCCGCCGTGGAAGGTACCGGTTTGCTGTACGTGAAAAATACGGAAAATGAACTGTTTATGGATGTGGACGCCCAGCAATACTACGTGTTGCTGAGCGGGCGCTGGTACCGGTCTTCGTCGTTGCAAGGCAGTTGGACGTACGTGGCTTCCGACAAATTGCCTACCGATTTCTCCCTGATCCCCGAAGGCTCGGAAAAAGACGCTGTGCTGGCCAACGTGGCCGGTACCCGCGCTGCTGTAGACGCCATTATGGACGCCCAGGTACCGCAAACGGCTAAAGTAGACCGGAAAAACGCCACTGCGACTGTGGTGTACGACGGACAGGCCCAGTTTGAAGCCGTAGAAAACACCCAGCTTCAATACGCGGTCAACACTTCTTCTTCGGTTATTCGAGACGGGAATTCGTATTACACGGTGGAAAACGGCGTCTGGTTTGTGTCCAACAGCCCCAACGGCCCCTGGCAGGTGGCTACCGTGCGGCCACAGGGCATTGAGAACACCTCGCCCAACTCGCCGGTTTACAACACCAAGTTTGTATACATATACGACGTAACGCCAGAATACATTTACATGGGCTATACGCCCGGATATTTGGGCACCTATGTGTACGGGCCTACCATTGTGTACGGCACCGGTTATTACTATCGCCCATGGTATGGTGCCTGGTACTATCCGCGCCCATGCACCTGGGGTTTCAACATGTATTACAACCCGTGGACAGGCTGGAGCTTCGGCTTCAGTTATGGCTGGGGCTGGTACCGGCCATGGGGCTGGGGCGGCTATTACGGCGGCTACCACGGCGGCTGTTGGGGCCCGCCAAGCTATCGCCCTCCTTACTGGCAATACCACAACCACCCGCACTACGGACCGCGTGGCCCGGGGGTTAACATCAACAACAACATCAACGTTAACCACACCAACAACATTTACAACAACCGGAAAGACGTGGTCACCAAAGACCGCCGTCCAACCCCCAACCCCCGCCCGTCTACCCAACCCGGTCAGCCCGGCCGCCAGCCCGGAACCAACCCGTCGACGAAACCAGCGCCGAGGCCCACTGAACCTTCGACAAAGCCCAGCACGCGTCCGACCGAACCATCTACCCGCCCCAGCACCAAACCGACCCAGCCTACTACCCGACCCAGCACACAACCGGGCAACATCTACTCCGACCGGGAGGGCAACATTTACCAGAAAGACGCCAACAACGGCAACTGGCAAACACGGGAACAAAACCAATGGAAACCGGCGCCCAGCAACAAGGCCCAAACCATGGAACGTGATCAGATGAACCAGAACCGTTCGAACACCCGACAACAGAATTTCCAGGGATCCAACCAGGGTGCCAACATGGGCAAAAGCTATAACCGGCCGTCAACAGGCGGAAGCCGTCCGGCACCAAGGCCTGCACCCCGCGGACGCGGATAAACAACAGACCATTGGAGACACAAGCTTTGGCGCTGCTCCTCATGAGTTGGAGTGTGAAGGTGCTCATTTTCGGGTTGGGCCTGAATGTGCGGTTTCGGGAGTTGTTCCACCTTTGGGCCCACCCGGCCAAGTTGGTCAAGGCATTTTTAGCCATGTTTGTGCTGGTGCCCCTTGTGGCCCTGGCCATCGGTTATTATTTGCCGGTTTCGCCAACGGTACATTTGCTGTTGCTGGTGCTCACCATTTGCGCAGGCGCTCCGGCCTTGCCCAACAAACTGATGAAAGCGGGCGGCGATCAGGCGTATGTGTACAGTTTGCTGGTGAATGCGTCGTTGATATCCATTTTGATCATCCCTTTTGCGGCAAGTTACATAGGCCAATGGTGGGCTAAAGAATCGGACGAGGTCATCACGACTGCTATGGTGGGCCAAACGGTGGCGCTCTCTTTTGTGTTGCCGCTTTGCCTCGGCATACTGGTGCAGTACTGGTTTCCGGCGGTAGCCGACAGGCTGTCGGAACCCATCATCAGCATGTTTGGCACTATTCTGTTGGTGCTGGCCTTGATCATGATGGTGTTTGTTTTTCCCAAGCTGGCGGCATTAAAGACCATTGATTTTGTGGCCATTGCGCTTTTTGCCCTCATCTCCCTGGCTGTCGGGTTTGCGCTGGGCGGGCCCGGGTTGGACGACCGTTTTTCACTGGCCTTGTCCAGCGCGGTAAGGCATGTGGGCCTGTCGCTCATCATTACCCTGCAATATTTCCCCAAAAGCCAGTTGTTGCCAGCGTTGCTAGCCTATCTGTTGGTGGTGCAGTTGGTGGTGGCGGCGTTCAGTTATTGGTATAAGCGCAGGTACCGTGTTCAAGGATAGTGTTCATACACTTTAACCAAAAATATTCGACAGCCTCGGTGCAGCATTTGTTATTTGGGCTGCATCTCCATGATGACGACTTTACATTAAAATTATTCCTAAACAAACCACAATGCAAAACATCATCAAATGCTTATTCTTAGGACTGTTCCTGGCCACCACATGGTGGGCATGTAAAGACAGTGACTTATTCGATCTCCCATACGCCAACGGCAACAATGGAAGCTTATCGGGCCAGGTAGTAGACAAATGGTTCGCGCCTGTAAAGGGTGCGCGGGTTACGGTGGGCAACACAAGCGTATACACGGATAAAAACGGCGTATTTCGCCTGAGCGCTAGCAGTTTACCTGCTGATAACGCCGTCTTTCACGTTGAAAAGCCAGGTTATTTTGAATATTCACGTGCGGTGCCTGTCAACAGTACGGCCTCATCGGCGCTGACCATCCAACTCATTAAATTTCAATCTTACTTTTCGTTCTCTTCCTTTTCCGGAGGAGAAATAACCTTTGACAACAAAGTAACCATCACATTTCCAAATAATGCGATAGCGAATGCCGATGGTTCACGCTACGATGGATCGGTAAAGATGGTCGGGCATTATTTGAACCCTGAATACGAGTACATGACCCTGCAAATGCCCGGTGATTTGCGCGCTGTAGACGCAACCGGTGAAGAGAAGCTGCTGGCCACGTATGGTATGTTTGTTGTGGAACTGTACGGCACAAATAACGAGAAACTCAATTTATTAACCGGAAAACAGGCGGAAGTAAAATTAAAAATACCCTATTCCCTCAGTGCTTCTGCACCAGCGGCTATTCCACTTTGGTATTATGATTCATCAACAGCGCGTTGGATGGAAGAAGGAGCCGCTGAACGAGTGGGCGATCATTATGTGGGCAGTGTGAGCCATTTCAGTTGGTGGAATTGCGATGTACCCCAAAATTTCATCAAACTTTCCGGTAAAGTATTCATTGGAAACAGCGAAGATCCTGCCGCTGGTGCAGTTGTATCCATGATTAATCTGGACAACAATACGACTGGAGGTGCCCATATCGATGCATCAGGAAACTTCAGTGGATTTGTACCAAAAGATGCCAACCTACGCATAACGATAAATGTTATGGTCGGGTTTTGTCTGCAAGCCATTTACACCGCCGACATTGGCCCTTTTGGATCCGATACACAACTTCCAAACATCATTATAGTACCCCCGGTGCCCGACAAGGTGGTGACTGTAAAAGGTAAATTGGTGGATTGTAATCAAAAACCCTTGGTGAACGGATATGCCATGATTTCAGTAGTCAATTACGCTACCATTGCTTTCCCCGACATAAACGGCGATTTTAACGTTTCCCTCCCTGTTTGCAGCGACACCTTTCAAGTGGTTGGTTTTGATGATGATAACCTGAAAACCAGCGATGGCATTTTAGTATTATCTCCGTCTGGGGTAGAAAACGTTGGAACCGTTGAGGTTTGTTCAGAACAAAACGAGTATTTCAAGCTCAATGTTGACGGGGTTCCTTATTCGATGCCTAACTGCTGGGGTGGCGAATACAGCACGTTTGCTTATGTTACTACGATAATCTTTGCTGAAAAAAACGGAAAAACTATTTTTGTCACCTTTATGTCGAATGCCCAAACCGGAACGTTTAACGTTGATGGTTTAGAGGCGGGGCAAATTGGCATAGTGGAGGACGCGAAACCTAATCTCGTCACCACCATTACAAAATATGGCCAGAAAGGGGAATACATAGAAGGCGTTTTTTCAGGGACTATGAAGGACAGTTTAGGGCAAACCATAAATATTGACGGGGCATACCGTGCCATTCGAAAGCAGTAACCTGAACATTTTCAGGTCATCTAATGTTTTGACACTAAACATTGGATCATGCGTCTGGAAGAAGAGATCAAAAGCAGCCGAACGTTGCCTGCACGTCAGAGGGCGGTATTAAACGTATTGTTTACAGCCAGTTGGCTGAGTACAGAGCAAGGCCGCTTTTTGCGCTGTTTTGGCTTGACCGGACCCCAGTTCAACATCCTGCGCATTTTGAAAGGCAGCCATCCGAAGGCGCTGACCGTACTCGACATCAAAAGCCGCATGCTGGACCGCAGCAGCAACGTGAGCCGTTTGGTTGAGAAATTGCGCGCTTCAGGCCTGGTCGAACGTTATACGCACAAAGACGACCGGCGCATGGTGCTGGTGCACATCACCGAAGCTGGTAAACAATTGCTGGTGGACATTGATTCAAAAGGGTTCACTTCGCCCGATTTTCAACCTGGACAGTCGCTTACTGAAAACGAAGCATCCTTACTGGCTGAGCTGCTGGATAAATTTCGAGAACCTTGCCGAAGTTAGGGTTTTTCTGCCTGTGTGAAACGCCAAACGGAATCATTAATCGGGCAATAACATTTTCAAATCCAACCTCAACACGTCCGACCAAGAGGATATTTCATCCTGGACATCCTTTCCTTTGCTGTATTTGTGCCACTCCTGCTTTTCAAAATCGTAGACGAAGCCCTCTAAAATGCCGTATTCGGTTTCTTCGATCAAACGGCGCATTTTGTTGTAGTCGGTGCGCCATCCACGGTGTGTTGCTATTTCAATTATGACCGGAACGGTAGATAATACATTATTCTGCAAAATAAGATCGGGGCATTTGCTCTCCGGGTTTCCAGGGTCAATGTCCGTTTCCGGAAGGGGTTCCAGTTCAATCTGGCCGGCACGAAAAAGTTTTTCCAACTCAAAAATCAACTGTTTGATTGCTCTTTGGTGGTTTACGGTGGCAAGGTGACCCATTTCTATTTCAGCGATCATGATTCAGTATCTGTTGTGTTATACAAAGATACATTTTCTATTTTTATTTGTTGGTTTTTCTAAACGTGTGTTCCGGGAGAGCATTTGCAAATGATGTACCCAACCCCTGTTTCCTTTTTTGCGTAACCCTGGTGAACAACAATTTTTCACCTAAACAAACACTTATGCAAATCGGAATCAGAATAGCGGCCTGTGCGCTGCTCCTGTCCACCTTTTGGTGGGCATGCAAAGACATTGACCTGTATGACGTCCCTGGCGGTCGGGAAGGCAATATTACTTTTTCAGGCAGGATAATTGATGAGGCTTTTCAGCCCGTTGTCGGAGCGCAGGTTTACAGCGGTACCGCGAACACCGTGACAGATGCGAATGGTGTTTTTCGCTTACAAACCATCAATGCATCAACCGAAAACGCCATTTTACACGTCAAAAAACAAGGGTATTTTGATTTTTCCAGGGCCTTTTCGTTTTCGAACAACACCCAGACAAGCCTTACCATTCAATTGTTGGAAAAAAACCAGTCGTTCACTTTTGATGCCTCTTCCGGTCTGGCGATATCGTTTTCGGGCGGTTTAAACATCACTTTTCCAGCCAATGCCATTGCGTATGCGGGCGGTCAGGCATACAATGGGCAGGTGTACGCTTATGGGCGCTACCTGGATCCGGAAGACGCATTGCTTGCCCTGCACATGCCTGGCGATTTACGGGGTATTGATGCGTCTGGCGAGGAAAAAGTGCTGACGACTTACGGTATGTTTGTGGTGGAATTGTACAGCAGTGCGGGCGATGTACTCAATATTGCCGCAGGCAAACAAGCCGAAATCAGCATGCCGGTTCCCTCGTCGTTGAGCGGTTCGGCGCCAGCCGGCATTCCGCTTTGGTACTATGACCTTGAACAGGCCCGCTGGGTGGAAGAGGGCAGCGCCCAACGCGTTGGCAATAAATATGTAGGCAAGGTGAGCCACTTCAGTTTCTGGAACTGCGATTATCCGGAAAGTTTAATCAAATTGTCCGGTAAAGTATTTGTAGGAAACAATGCAAACCCGGCAGCCGGAGCGTTGATAACCATTTTAGACGTCAATACCGGTTTCAATGGGTTTGGTTATGTCAATGCCGACGGTACTTTTTGTGGGTACGTGCCCAAAAATGCCCCATTGAACATCACCATTGAACTGTTTTCGGGCACATGCATCAACCA